>NZ_JBSFWB010000017.1:0-221152 GCF_053592635.1 Streptomyces sp. NPDC002623
ATCCCACTCCGCGTTTGTCAGGTCTCCGCGTCCCATCCAGTCAGCCTGCCCCCAACACCCCACTCACGGAGGGAGGTCCGAGAAACAGCGCCTAGCCCACCTCGGGCAGCCAGCGGATCGGGGGCGTCCAGGTTCCGCGTCAGGGTGGAAGTCCGCCACCTCCGGTGCTACTGCTCGGCGGTACGCGTGGCGAGGTCCTCGTCCGTGATCGGGCGGAGCACCCGGCAAGGGGTTCCGACCGCGACGGTCATCGGGGGAATGCTGCGGCTGACGACACTGCCGGCGCCGATGACCGACCCGTAGCCGATGCGGACGCCCGGCAGGACCACCGCATTGCTGCCGATCCACACCTTGTCCTCGATCACGATCGGTTCCGAGAACCGTCCGAAGTCGACGCGTCGTGAGGGATGCACCGGGTGCCCCGTCGTGGTCAGCGTCACGCTGGGCGCGATCATGACACCGTTGCCTATGCGGATGTCCACGTCGTCGACGAACGTGAGGTTGACGTTGCCGAAGAAGTCGTCGCCGATATGGACGTTGCTGCCGAACCCGGCGTGGAACGGCGGCAGCAGCACCGTGCGTTCACCGACCGAGCCGAAGATCTCGACGAGCAGCGCTCGACGCTTGTGCGGTTCGCTCGGCGGCGTGTGGTTGTATTCGAAGATCTGATCGGTGCGGCGCCGAGGGGCCTGGAACGCCGCTTCCGTCTCGTTGTAGACAAGCCCCTTGGCGATCCGGGCCAGCACTTCTTCCTCATGAGCATGCGCCACAGTGGAACGCTCCCTTCGTCCAATCTTCTCGGGCACAGGCCCGGCGCACCCCGGCCGACCGCGCGTCCAGAGCCTATGCCGACCGCGAGGAGGCCATGATCCGCTTTGTTGACCGATGCGGACGGGCTGGTCCTGGAGGAACCGCGTTCATCGACGTTGACCGCCGCACCGTGGCCTGATATTCACTCAGGAACAGGAGGGGGACCCGCGTTGTCGACGCTCCCGAGGAAGTACCGGATCCCGAACAGCATGATCAGGTACACGATCTTCGCGGCGGCCGTGATCTCTGGGACGATCTACGCGATCCCCTGGGGCTTGGGCTTACCCGGCTCGACATCGGCCCTGATCACACTTGCGAGTGTGGCGGCCATCCTCATCATCGTCGTCCGGATTCTGCGGCTGGGCACGGTCGTGTCCGCGGACGGGGTCACTCGCCGCGGCATTCTTGGCGACCGGCACCATCCATGGTCGGACGTCCACGAGCTTGAGGTGATCGACCGGAAAGTCGTCCACATGGCGTACGGCTTCCAGGTCAGCTCGCGCTACGTGGTGACCGTCGCCGTCGGTCAGCGGCGCCGACGCAAGACCCTGCTGTTCCTCGACGAGCGCGGCTTCGCCACCGCCGGCCAGTTCCGCGCGGAACTCGACACCGTCGCCGCCTTGTGGGATCAACGGCGCGAGGCGTGAACCTGACCCGCGTCACGGAGGGCCCGCATCGCGGAGGGACCGCGCCAAGGAGGGCCCGCGCCAAGGATGGGCGATCCGGGGCGAGTTCGCCCGTCGGGCTTGATCGTTCACGGTTGTGGCATCCGCTCGATGATCTCTAAATCTTTACGCGGGATGACCCTGACGCGCAGAACGATCCTCACGGGCGAGTACTCCTTCAACCCCGTGCGTAAACACGCCGGCGGCATCATGTGGTACGGCGACCCGCTCTACGTCGTCGACACCTACAAGGGTCTGCGGGTGTTCGACCTGAGCACCATGTTCAAGGTCGCCACGGCGGAGAAGGACGTGTGCGGTCTGCACACCGACGGCCAGTACTACGGCTACGGCTACCAGTACGTCCTGCCGCAGAGTCACGCCTACGACAACGCCGGAACCTACCTGCGCTACACGACGATCGGGCTCGACCACGCCAGCAGCCCCGACAGCCTAGTGATCAGCGAATAATCCTCCTCCGGCACCGTCAGTTACACCGACGGCGCCTTCATCGGCACCGGTGAGGGCAGCGCCGAGTACCCCGACAAGCGCTACGTCCACGCGGTCCGCGCGGGCGGCTCGTAGGGTCGGACCTCCTCTCGCTCCACGGGAAGCCACAGTTCGGCATCGGCCTCGGTCTTGTCCGCGGACAGGCGGGTGTGGAGGATCTCAGGGCCGGGGCGGCTGCGATACGGGTTGGACGGGAACCACTCCGTGAACACGTCCCGCCACAGGTTCTGGATGGCCTGCGGCACCGGCCCGGAGACGGTGAAGACCGCCCAGGAACCCGCCGGTACGGACAGGACGGCCGTGCCGTCGGGAGCGTCCGCGGACGTGATCACCCCTTGGTAGTAGTCGAGTTCGGTGCCTTCGGCGCGGCTCGGGTCCAGGTCGTCGCAGACCGCGACGATGCCCCGTGGCTCCTGGTCCGACAGCTTCTCCAGGCGCTCCAGGGTCTGCGGTTCGATCCCGCGGACGAAGTCGATGATCGCCTGGTTCGGTCCCGCGTGCACCAGTGGCACCCGGGCCTTGAGGCCGGCGACGGTGAAAGCCGGCCTGTCCACTACGCGATAGCGCATGCTGCTGCTCCCTTCGATGGTGAGGCGGAAGGTCAACCGGGGCTGGGAGACGAGCGCGGCACCGGTGCGCCGGGCCTCGCCCGGCCCGACGCCGTGCATGGCACGGAACGCCCGGGCGAACGCCTCACCCGAGCCGTAGCCATAGCGCACCGCGATCTCCAACAACGGCTCACGGGCCGCGAGCACTTCGGCGCCCGCGACGGTGAGCCGCCGGCGTCGCACGTACTCCGACAGCGGCGTGCCCGCCAGCGCCGAGAACATCCGGCGCAGGTGGTACTCCGAGGTGGCCGCGATGCGCGCCAGCTCCGCCACGTCGATGGTCTCGTCGAGGTGGGCCTCGATGTGATCCATGGCCTGGTTGAGCCGCTCCAGCATTCCGGGTCCCCTTCCTTCGTGTTCACCACGCTAGGCAGCCGCTCCCCCGCCCGGCCCGACATCCTGTGCCCGATCAAGTCGGGTGGCCGCCGCGCTCATCGCGCTGCTTCGCGCTGCGGCCCCCAGCCGTTGCCCACGACCCGCACCGCGCGCTGACCCGAGAACACCGCAACCAGGCCGTCGGGGCCCACCTCGACGAGACCATCGACGTGGCGAAGCCGTTGACCAGCGCGCGTCCTCCCGGCAGCCTCACCGAGTCGCCGTCTCCTCCGTCCGCCCGCCCGTCGGCCGCTCGCGTCCCCAGGCGGCCAGCGGCTGGAGTGCCTCGTTGAGGCGTGTGCCGTCCTCGGTCAGCGAGTACTCGACGCGGGGCGGCACCTCGTCGTAGGAGACGCGGTGCACGACGCCGTCCGCTTCCATCTCACGCAGGTGAGAGGCCAGCACCTTCTCGGTGATCCCCGGGAGCAGTCGGCGCAGTTCGCCGAAGCGGCGGCAGGGGTGCTCGTGGAGCGCCCAGAGGATCAGCACCTTCCACTTGCCGCCGATCACCTCCATCGCGGCGTCGATCCCGCAGATGTGTCCGTCCGGTGCGCCCGGCCGGTTCAGCGTCGTCATGCCCCACCCTTCCGACGTGCTCACTCACCTCAGAGTAACCACCCACTCCCAAGTGCGTACTTGATCGTTTTCGGAGCTGCGACCAGCCTGATCGACATGACACACCACACTGTTGAGAAGACCCCCGTCACACTGCTGGGCCTCGGCGCGATGGGCACCGCGCTGGCGCGCGCCTGGCTTGCCGCGGGCCACCCGCTCACCGTCTGGAACCGCACTCCCGCCCGCGCAGCGGCGCTCGCCACCGAGGGTGCGCGGGTCGCGGACAGCGCCGCCGAGGCGGTCGCGGCCGGCACGCTGATCGTCGTCTGTCTGTTGGACGACGCCTCGGTCGACGAGGTGCTGGCCGGCGCCGACCTCGCCGGGAAGGACCTGGTCAACCTCACCACCAGCACCCCGGCCGAGGCCCGCGCCCGCGTCGAACCGGTCCGCGGGCGCGGCGCCCGTTACTTGGACGGCGGGATCATGGCCGTTCCTCCGATGATCGGCGTCCCGGGAGCGGGCAGTTATGTCTTCTACAGCGGCTCGCGGGAACTGTTCGAACAACACCGGGACACGCTGAGCGTCCCGGCCGCCACTGCCTACGTCGGCGTGGACGCGGGCTTCGCGGCCCTGCACGACGTGGCCCTGCTCAGCGCCATGTACGGGATGTTCGCCGGCGCCGCGCACGCCTTCGCCCTGATCCGGAAGGAGGAGATCGACCCCGCTTCGCTCGCCCCGCTCCTCGCCGGCTGGCTCGTCGCGATGGCCCCGGCGGTTCACCAGACCGCAGCCCAGCTGCGCAGCGGGGACTACACCCAGGGCGTCGTCTCCAACCTGGCCATGCAGGTGGCCGGCACACCGACCTTCCTGAACACCGCCGAGGAGCAGGGCGTCAGTCCGGAACTGCTGCGTCCCTACTTCGACCTGATGCGCCGTCGCCTGGCCGAGGGCAGCGGCGCGGAGGACCTGACCGGCGTCGTCGACCTGCTCGTACGCTGACCGGTCGTTGCGGGGCGTGGCCTCCTGGCGGGGTCCTGGCCTCCTGGCGGGTGACGCCCCGGCCGACTCACCAGGTCTTGCCGGCCTGTTCCCGGATCGTGTGGTTGATCCGATTGAAGAAGTTGGTGATCGAGATGTTCAGGATGATCGCGGACAACTGCTGCTCGTCGAAGTGGTCGGCGGCGGCGTCCCAGATCTCGTCGGTCACGCCCGGTGCGCCGTCCTGGATCCGGGTGGCGGCTTCGGCCAGTGCGAGGGCCGCCCGCTCCTCCTCCGAGAAGAAGGGCGTCTCGCGCCAGGTGGCCACACTGTGGAGCCGCTCATCGGTCTCTCCGTGCTTCTTCGCCGACCGGACCCCGGCGAACACACACGGGGCGCAGCCGTTGATCTGGCTGGTCCGCAGGTGGACCAGTTCGAGCACGAGCGGGTCGACGCCGGCGGCTGGAATCGCCTTGTTGAGCTGCTGGATCGCCCCGATCACCTGGGGATCGCCCGGGCTCTTCATCCGTGTTTCCATCGGTGCTGCTCCTTCATCGGTTACCTGTGGCCGTTCGGGCCCGTCATCACCCATGACGGAGCAGCACCGAGGAAGGTAACAACATGTCCGACAGCAGCCCCACGAATCCGGTGGCCGAGGCGTTCGACGCCCAGCGCGACCGGCTGTGCGCGGTCGCCTACCGCATGCTCGGATCACACGCCGACGCCGAGGACGTGGTCCAGGAGGCGTGGCTGCGGCTCTCCCGCCAGGACACGGCGAGCATCCACAACCTCGCCGGCTGGCTGACCACGGTGGTGGGCCGGATCAGTCTCGACGTGCTGCGATCGCGCCAGTCGCATCCCGAGGCGTCCTACGACGCCCGGCTGCCCGAGCTCGTCGTGGCGGTGGACGACGGTCCTGCGCCGGAGGACGACGTGGCGCTCGCCGACTCGGTCGGGCTCGCGCTGCTGGTCGTCCTCGAGTCGCTCGGGCCGAGCGAGCGGCTCGCGTTCGTGCTGCACGACCTGTTCGCGGTGCCCTTCGACGAGATCGGCCAGATCCTCGGCAAGTCCACCGCCGCCACCAAGATGCTCGCCAGCCGAGCCCGCAGGAAGGTGCAGGCGACGGACCGGCCGACGGCCGTCGGGCAGGAGCAGCGAGAGGTCGTCCGGGCGTTCCTGGCAGCCGCTCGCGGCGGTGACTTCGACGGGCTGCTGCGGGTGCTCGACCCCGAGGTGAAGCTGACCGCCGACACTCCCGACGGCGTGGTCGTCACCATCGGCGCGACCCGGGTCGCCGCCGGCGCGCGGTTGGCCGCCCGCGCCGCCCTGCGGGGACGTGCGGTGCTCGTCAACGGCCTTCCCGGGGTGGTGTCGTGGCATGCGGACGGCAGCCCGCTCTCGGTCCTCGCCTTCACCGTCGCCGACGGGCGGATCACCGACATCACGGCCGTGACCGACCCGGCCAGGCTCGCGTCGATGGAGCTGCCCGATCCTGACTGAGCCACCGCGCCGCCGGTCGCCGACCGGGCAAGGACATCGGGCGGGCCGGCGTCGTCCGCAGGCGCCGACCGCAGGCGTCAGCCCTCGGGCGATTCCTCGGGCGATTCCTCGAGCATGGCGAGCGTCAGGACGTTGCCGCCGATGCCCCAGCCGCCGTCGGTGACCTCCTCGACCAGGACCATGGTGTTGGCGCGGGCCCGCTCCCCGTAGATCTCGACGTACAGCTCGGTGGTGCGCGTGACGATCTTCTCCTTCTGCTTCTCGTCGAGGGTGCCGGCGGGGACCTTGAAGTTGGCGAACGGCATGACGGATCTCGTTTCTGGGATAGGGACGGGGATGGGCATGAACATGGGTATGGCGTGGAGATGGGGGTGGGGGCCACGCGAGACGGGCACCGTGGTCCTCAGATGATGCCGCCGTTGGCGCGGACGACCTGGCCGTTGACCCAGTGGCCGGCCGGGGAGGCGAGGAAGGCGACGACTTCGGCGATGTCGGCGGGGGTGCCGAGCCGTTCCAGCGGGGGCTGGGCGGCCAACCGGGCGATGGTCTGCTCGTCCTTGCCTTCGAGGAACAGGTCGGTGGCGGTGGGGCCGGGCGCGACGGCGTTGACGGTGACGTCCCGGCCGCGCAGCTCGCGGGCGAGGATCATCGTGAGCGCTTCGACGGCGCCCTTGCTGGCGCTGTAGGCGCCGTAGCCGGGAAACGCCAGGCCCACCACGGACGTGGAGAACATGATCACCGCCCCGCCGCTGCGCAGCCTCCGGGCGGCCTGCTGGGCGACGACGAAGCTCCCGCGGATGTTGGTGCGGTAGACCGCGTCCAGCTGCGCCAGGTCCAGGTCGGCGACCGGGGAGAGGTGCATCCGGCCGGCTGCGTGGACGACGACGTCGACACCGCCGAACTTCGACTCGGCCGTGTCGAACAGTGCGGCCGTCTGCTGCTCGTCCGCGACGTCCGCCTGGACGGCGACCGCCCGGCCGCCGCCCGCGGCGACCGCCGCCACGGCGGCTTCGGCCGACTCGCGGTTGCCCGCGTAGCCCACCACGACGGCGAACCCGTCGGCGGCCAGCCGGCTCACCGTCTCGCGGCCGATGCCACGGGAGCCACCCGTGACGACGGCGACGCGCGGCTGCGCGGGGTGGTCGACTGCGGCGCGATCCGCCGCGGTGTCCTGGTGTGGCATGGAGACTCCTGCGAGTAATCGAGTGGTACGGGGCCACGAGGGGTGGCCGTGGTGCGGGGCGTCGGCGTTGCCGCCGGGGGCTGCTTGCCGTGTGTCTTCATCGTGAGCCGGTGTTCCCGTCCCAGCCAGGGCTGTCCGTACCCGGGGGTTGTCATCCCCTGGCTCGCGGCTGCGGTGCGCGTCATCCTGGGGAGCGTGAACCACTCCGAACTCGCCGCGTATCTGAAGTCCCGGCGCGCCCGCATCCGCCCGAGCGAGGTCGGCCTGCCTGTGGGTCCGCGGCGACGAGTGCCCGGACTGCGGCGCGAGGAGGTCGCCCAGCTGGCGGGTCTGTCCGCCGACTACTACACCGAGCTGGAACGCGGGCGCGGCGCTCAGCCCTCTGTGCAGGTGCTCGCCGCTCTGGCCCGGGCGCTGCGTCTGAACGGCGACGAACGCGACCATCTGTTCCATCTCGCCGACCGTCCCGTGCCGCCGGCTGCGCACGGCCCGACCGCGCACGTCCAGCCCGCTCTGCTCGGCCTGCTGGACCGGCTCACCACCACCCCCGCCCAGGTCATCACCGACCTCCACGAGACAGTCGTCCAGAACGAGCTGGCCGTGGCCCTCGTCGGTCGGCATCCGACTGTTCGGGGTCCTGCGGCCAGCTTCGTCTATCGCTGGTTCACCGAGCCCGAGGCCCGTGCCGTCTATCCGGCCGAGGACCACCCCCACCACTCGCGGGTCTTCGTCGCCGACCTCCAGGCCGTCGCCGCCCGACGCGACGGGGACAGCGAGGTGCACCGGATGGTGGCCGCGCTGCGCCGAGGCAGCGAGGAATTCTCCGTCCTGTGGGACACCCACGACGTCGCCCTGCGCCGGACCGACCACAAACGCATCGCGCACCCGACCCTGGGCGTGATCGAGCTCGACTGTCACAGCCTGTTCAGCGAGGACGGACGACAGCGTCTGCTGTGGTTCACCGCGCCGCCCGGCAGCGAGGGCGCCGCCCAGCTCGAACTCCTCTCGGTCATCGGCACCCAGGACCTGTCGCCCGGCCCGACCGCATCGGAGGAGCGACGGGCCTGACCGGGCGGCGCTGCCTGACGCAGGCTGAAAAGCACGGCCTTGACCTCAAGTCGGGTTGAGTTCCTACGGTCGGTCCCAGCGAACCAGCGCAGACGACGACAGAGGGACTGGCCATGGAGTACTCGCACAGCGACACCGAACTGATCCGGCAGCCCATCGGGTACTGGAGTTGGGCCGCCTCCAAGGCGGTCGTCACCCGCATCCGGGCCTCCCTCGCCGACATGGGCACCACCCAGCCGCAGTGGTGGGTCCTCGCGCAGGTCGCACGCGCGGACACCGTCAAGACCCGTGACGAGGTGTCCCGCCTCCTCCGGAACTACCTCGACGAGGGCTCGGAGAGCATCGAGTCCGAGATCGACACAACCATCGTCCAGGGCTGGGTCACCGAGGACGCCGAGGGACGTCTGGGCCTCACGGCCGAGGGCGAGGCGTTCTACGACAAGGCCGCGGCCCTTCAGGAGGTGCTGAGCGCCGAACGGCACGCGGGCATCTCGGACGAGGAGTACCTGACCACGCTCAAAGTGCTGCAGCGCTTCATCCACAACACGGGCGGGCGGGCCTGGCACCACTGACGCGCTCGTGCAGGGTCGGCGCCGAGGTGTCGATCGCCGTCGCTGACCTGGTCGATCCATGCCCTGTGCCAGGGCAGAACGGCGTAGCCCAGCAGGATCGAGCCTTCGAGCCCAACGGCTCTCTTCGGCTACCGGCCGGCCTCGGCCGTCGCCCTGCTCGCCCGTGCGCGATCGATGCACCACACGCCCAGACCGACCAGGACGGCCGCGCCGGCCGCGTAGACCGGCAGCCACAGGGTCGTGGTGGCGGACAGGCAGTCGGCGACGGCGTCGTGGCGGTGGACGTCCTGTGCCTCGGCCAAGGCGGCGGCGTCGCGACCGGCCAGGTTCCCCAGCTCCGCCTCTGTCCGGATGCTCGCGTAGGCGCCCAGTGCGGGACAGCTGTCACGGGTGCCGGGCATCGGGAACAGCCAGTCCCAGCGCTGCAGTGCGGGAGCCAGCGCGATCGCTGCACACAGGCCGACGACCAGCGAGTACGCCGTCAGGTTCCGCGCATACGCAGACCCCAGGCCGGGCGTCCTGGTCGGCAGCCGGTAGAAGGAGAAGACCACCGCGAGCAGCGTCGCCCCGACGTACGTGGCGAACCACTGCCACGAGCCCTGGGCGAGCGCGGCCGTCAGCACGGCTGCGAGTGCGATGCCGATGACCCCCGGCTCACCGGAGGCGTCCTGGCCCGCGCCGGTGGATGCCGGGCTCCGGGTTCCTCGGGGGCTGGGATCGTCCACGGTCTCTCCTGCCTCGTTCGGCTGTCAGGATCCAGGCGCGTCGAGCCGTCGGACTGCCGCCATGCCGGACCGGCCCGAAACCCTGGCCCGTTCGGCGGACGGCGGACGGCAGACGGCGGACAGCTGCCGGGTGCCAGGTTCCGGGTGCGGATGCCGCGTGCCGCGTGCCGCGTGCCGCGTGCCGCGTGCCGGGTGCCGGGTGCCGGGTGCCGGGTGCCGGGGCAGGATCGCCGGCCATCCCACTGAGCGGGACAGGAGCTGATCGTGCATCGCGGTGCGGCCCGGTCCCTCGCCGATGGCGAAGTCACTGGTCACAGGGGTGGCGGACGGCCGATCACGGAACCGTGCCGGAGTCCGAGGCCGCTTCTTTGCGTACTTCATTGATTGTACCGACCGTTGGGTCTATCTTTCCGGCAGCCGCACCGCAGCAACCAACGGCCGTCACGCATGCCTGCGCCCGACACCGCGTCGAGCATCCCCGTCCCCGCCCGGACCAGAGCCGCTCTCCGGTCCACCGCTCATCCACGGAAGGCCGCCGATGTCCCACACCCGAACCGAAGCTCCGCAAGCCTCCGAGAGATCGCTCTCGACCACACGCAACGCGCTCGTCGTGGTCGCGCTCGTGTGGACCGTCCAACTGGTCGCGCTCATGGCCGCGTTGTCCGGCATCGCGCAGGCCGAGGTCGCGATCCACTTCCGGACCACCGAGATCGCCTGGTTCACCCTGATGACCCTGCTCACCGGGACGTTCTTCCTGCCCTTCGCGGTCAAGGCCGCGGCCCTCTTCGGCAAGAAGAAGGTGCTGCTCGTCGCCACCGGGCTGGGCTTCGTCGGCGACCTGATCGCCGCCCTCGCCACCGACTACCGCACCCTGCTGATCGGACGCGGTATCGCGGGCGTCTACGCGGCCACCGCACCGCTCGCCTACGCCATCACCCGCGATGTCTTCCCTCGCCGCTGGGTCGGACTCGCCAGCGGGATCCTCGCCGGCGGTGTCGGCCTCGTCGCCTTCGGCGGACCGTTCCTGTCCGGCTGGCTCCTGGACGACTACGGCTTCCGTGGCGTGCTGTGGTTCATGGCGATCAGCACCGCCGTGAGCTTCGTACTGGTGGCGGCCTTCGTGCCCGAGAGCCCGATCCGCGCGGCGGGCGGCCGGATGGACTGGATCGGCGGCATCCTCCTCGGCGGAGGGATCACCGCGCTCGTCTACGCCGTCGGCCAGGGGACGCACTGGGGCTGGGACAGCGGCACGTTCACCGCCTGGGTCGCCGGGGCGCTGCTCACGCTGATCGCGTTCGTCCTGGTCGAGCGTCGCGTCGCCGAACCGCTGTTCCCGCCGGCCATGACCCGGCGTCGCTCGGTGTGGACCGTCCTGCTGGCCACCTCCGTGGCGGCCGGCTCGCTCAGCGCCGTCGGCGTCGTGATCCAGATGCTGATACTGATGCCGAAGATCCCCAACGTCTCCGAAGGCCTGGGCTGGTCCGGCACCCACAACGCCATCGTCACCAGCCCCATCAGCGCCATGATCATCGTGGCGGCCGTCGGCACCGGCTTCCTCGCCCGCCGGATGGACGCCCGGATCCTGCTCGGCACCGGCTCCGCGCTCACCGTCCTCGGCTACGGCATCGGCACCCAACTGCACCACAGCGCCCCGCAGATCGTGGGGATGGGGCTCATCGCGGGGCTCGGCACCGGCATGGTCATGGCCGTCGTACCCATCATGATCATCGAGGTGGTCACCCCCGAGGAGCAGGCCCTGGCCAACGGGGCCCAGACCCTCGGACAGGGCGTCGCCCAGATCATCGTCTCCCAGCTGGCCTTCGTCGTGATGGCCCAGCACGGCGCGATCATGCACGGCACCCAGTTCTACCTCGACACCGGCTTCACCAACGGGCTCTGGCTGGTGGTCGGATGCTGCGCCGTGGGCGCGCTGCTCGTCGCCCTGATCCCCAGGGCCAAGCGCCTCGACGAGGCCGAGGTCGGCCAGGCGGCGGCCTGACCGCACCGCTTCGGCGGGCACCGCGCGGGACCGGCTCCGCTCGCTTCCCCCCTTCTCGGCCCTTCGGCCGCGGAGGCGGAAGCGGCGGAGCCGGTCCCGCGTGGTTCGCCCTCCGCCCCGGGATCGGCCAACGGCCGGTATGCGCACAGCAGTTGCTGCCGTGCACGCGTCGAGACGCCGAGAGGGCCGGGCTGTACGCCCGGCCCTCGGTCACTGCCGTCCACGCGATGGCTGCCGCGTCCCCCGCTGTCTACGAGTTCGCGGAACCGGCGATCGGTGCGAACTGGTGCTGCAGGAACGCGCCCGACCAGGCCATCAGGTCCGACGGGACGTAGTAGCCCTTCTCGTCATTGACGGCGTCCCAGTTGCCCGCCACGTCCTCGACCGTGGCGGGGTCGCCCTGGTGGACGTAGCCCTGGGTCGAGGCGATGAAGAGGCGCGCGAAGCGGCCGGCGCCCGCGGTGTAGATCTCCCCGTTGACGGGGCAGCTCTCGTGGGCGAGATACGCCACCATCGGCGCCACCGCGTCCGACGGCATATAGGGCATGCCGGGGGCCGCCTCCGCGGGCTCCTCCTCGGGGCCGCCGCCCATGCGGGTCATGGCCGCCGGCGCGATCAGGTTGACCTTGATGCCATGGGGTTCGCCGGCCAGCTTCGCGCTGCGGGCGAGCCCGACCGTGCCCGCCTTCGCCGCCGCGTACGACAGGTTGTTGTCGAGGCCGAACATGCCGCTGGAGGTGGTCAGCACGACACGGCCGTACTGCTGCTCGACGAAGTGCGGCCAGGCGGCGCGCAGCGTGTTGAACGAGCCGACGAGGTGCACGGCGAGGTGCCGTTCCAGGTTCTCCGCGTCGACCTCCGGCAGTCCGGCCCATCGGATGATCCCCGCGTTGTTGACGAGGACGTCGATGCGGCCGAAGTGCTCGATCGCGGAGTCGACGATCGCCTGTCCGCCGGCCGGCGTCGACACGTCGTCGGTGTTGGCGACGGCCGCACCGCCCGCCGCGACGATCTCGTCGACGACTCGCTGGGCGGGGCCGACGTCCGAACCGTCGCCCTCCATGGATCCGCCGAGGTCGTTGACGACGACCTTCGCCCCGCGCTCCGCCAGGAGGCGGGCGTGGGCCCGGCCGATCCCCCGGCCCGCGCCGGTGACGACCGCGACGCGTCCTTCGAAGCTGAACTCGCTCATGCCTGACTCCTGTTGTACTGCGGTTGCGGATATGCGGATGCCGGTCCCACCCGTGCGGGCGGGACCGGCGGGCCGGCGCCGAGGTCGGGCTGCCGGGGCTCCCAGGGCTGCCGGGGTTACCAGGTCACCGGCAGCTCGCCGATGCCGAAGGCGAGCGCGTCGGCCGGGCGGAAGGCGAGTTCGTCGCGGCCGACCGACAGACGCAGGGTCGGGATGCGCCGGTAGAGGGTGCCGTAGACCACCTGGAGCTCGATGCGGGCGAGTTGCTGGCCCAGGCACTGGTGGATGCCCCAGCCGAAGGCGTGGTGGTGGTTCGCCTTGCGGGTGAGGTCGAGCTTCTCCGGCTCGGGGAACGCCTGCGGATCCCAGTTGCCCGCGGGCAGCGGGACGATGATGCCGTCCCCGGCCTTGATCTGCGCGCCCTCGAACTCGAAGTCCTCGCCGGCGATGCGCCGCTGCCCGAAGGTCGCGACGGTCAGATAGCGAAGGATCTCCTCGACCGGGCCCGCGGCGTCCCGGGTGTCCTCGATCTCGCGCAGCCGTGCGATCTGCTCGGGGTTCTCCAGCAGCAGGGCGGTGCCGAGCGTGATCATGTTCGCGCTGGTCTCGTGACCGGCGATGAGCAGGATCATGGCGAGCAGGGTGGCCTCGGGGAGGGTGAGGTCACCGGCCTTGATCCGGGCGGCGAAGTCCGAGAGCACGTCGTCGGCGGGCTCCTCCATCTTCTTCTGGAGCAGTCCGGCGAGGTAGCCGCCCAGTGCGTCGCCCGCCCGCCGGTCGTCGTCGGCCGTCTTGTCGCTCCTGGTGGCGAAGGAGGCGTGCTCCTGGAAGAAGTCGTGGTCCTCGTACGGGACGCCGAGCAGTGCGCAGATCATCAGCGAGGGCAGCGGCAGGGACAGTGCTGTCACCAGGTCCACCGGCTTGGGGCCCGCCAGCATCTGGTCGATGAGCTCGTCGGTGAACCGCTGGATGTCCGGCCGCAGCGCCTCCATCCGGGGGCGGGTGAACGGGCGGGTCATCATGCGGCGGATGCGGGTGTGGTCGGCGCCGTCGGAGTTGAAGATCGTGAGCGGGTGGTGAGGGGCGGTCTCCGCCATGGCCTTGTTCGGGTAGGGGAATCCCGGCCGCTTGTCGTCCGAGCTGACCCGGGGGTCGGACAGGATGGCGCGCTGCGCGGCGTGGCCGGTGACGAGCCAGGGGGTGCTGCCGTCCCAGATCCGGGCCCTGGAGACGGGACCCTCCTCGTTCAGGGCGCGCAGCCCCGGCGGCGGGGCGAAGGGGCACTTGGCGTCCCGGTCGTCCTGGTAGTAGTAGGTCGCCTCGTCGGCGGCTTGCCGGACGTCTGCCTCGGCCATGGGTGTTCCTCCGGTGGTGGGGTGGGGGAAGGGAAGAAGTTCGGGGGGCTATTCCTCGATGCGGATCGCCAGGGCGGGGCACACCGCTGCGGCGTTGCGCACGTCGTCGGCCTGCTCGGCCGACGGGTTCTCCTCCAGCAGGACGACGATGCCGTCGTCCTCGCGCTGGTCGAACACGTCCATGGCGGCGGCCACGCACTGTCCGGCGGCGACGCACTTCTCCTCGTCGACGACAACCTTCATGGGTCTCTCCTGACGTTTCAGTGGGTGGGGGCGGGCGTGTCGAGACCGTCGACGATCTCCTGGCGGCGCAGTCGGGCCTGCTTGGGCATGTTCCAGCCGAGAACGCCGGTGACCCGGCCGTCGACGCGGTAGCGGGCGACGAAGCGACGGGCCGTCAGGTCGCCCTCGACGACGTCGACTTCGGCGTCGGCAGGGAGGAACCCGTGCACCTGGAGCTTGGCGTCGTACTGATCGGTCCAGAAGTACGGCACCGGTGCGTACGGGCGGTCGTCGCCGAGGATCTGTCCGGCGACCGCCATGGCCTGCTCCGTGGCGTTGGTGCGGTTCTCCAGGCGGATCAGCCGGCCGAGGCTCTCGTGGTGCCAGCGGGCGACGTCGCCGACGGCGTAGACGCCCTGCGCCGCCCGGCAGCGGGAGTCGCACACCACCCCGTTGTCCAGCTCCAGTCCGCTGCCGGCGAGCCACTCCGTCGCCGGGGTCGCGCCGATCGCGACGACCACCACGTCGGCGGGCAGCACCTCGTCGCCGGCGAGCCGGACGCCGGTGACCCGGCCGCCCTCGGCGGTGAGGCCGACGACTGCGTTGCCGAGCCGGAGCCTGACCCCGCGCTCGGTGTGCAGTGCGGCCAGGGCGCCGGAGACCAGGGGGCCGACCTGTTGCGCCATCGGCGCCGACAGCGGTCCGGCGAGCGTGACGTCCAGGCCCAGGGTCCGTGCGGTGGCCGCGATCTCGGAGCCGAGCACGCCCTCGCCGACGACCACCAGCCGGGCGCCGGCCAGCAGTTCGGTGCGCAGGGCCAGCGCGTCGTCGAGGGTGCGCAGGACGTGGACGCCGGCGAGGTCCTGCGATCCGGGCAGACGCCGGGCGCGTACGCCGGTGGCGATGACGACGGCGTCCGCCGGCAGTTCCCGCCCGGATCGCGTGCGGACGCCGCGCGTCGCCGGATCCAGTGCGACCGCCGGGTCGCCCAGGACGAATTCGGCGTCGAGCGCCGACAGCAGGTCCTGGGTGCGCAGCGCGGCCCGCTCCGGCTCCCAGGCGCCGGACAGCACCTGCTTGGACAGCGGCGGCCGGTCGTACGGCGGGTGCGGCTCGTCGCCGAGCACCGTGATCCGGCCCGCGTAGCCCTTGCGGCGCAGGGTCTCCACGGTGGTCAGTCCGGACGCGGAGGCGCCCACTACCAGGACGTGGGCCGGGGCCCTGACGTCGTCCTCGATGCTCATTGTCGGCTCCAGTGCAACGGTCGGTGCGGTGTTTCCGTGGGGCGTCCGGCGGGCTGGTCAGACGAGGTAGCGCCCGCCGTTGGTGCTGAGCGTCTGGCCGGTCACATAGCCCGCCTCCTCCGAGGCGAGGTAGGCCACCGCGTACGCGACGTCCTCGGGGGTGCCGGCCCGCTTCATCGGCATCGTGGCGGCGGCCGCGTCCACGTCGATGGGGCCCTGGCGCACCAGCGGGGTGTCGATGAACCCCGGCGGGACGTGGTTGACGGTGATCCCCTTCTCGATGTACTCGATCGCCAGCGCCTTGGTGAGGCCGATGACCCCGCCCTTGGAGGCCGCGTAGTGCGCCATGGCCGGTGCGCCGGTCTGGGCGGAGGACGAGGAGATGTTGACGATCCGGCCCCAGCCCGCTTCGAGCATGTCGGGGACCAGCGCCTGGGTGACCAGGAAGGGGCCCTTGAGGTTGATCGCGATCATGCGGTCCCAGGACACCTCGCTGATGGCGGTGAAGGGTTCGTAGGCGGTCGTGCCGGCGTTGTTGACGAGGATCGTGACCGGTCCGAGCTCCTTGCGGGTGCGTGCCGCGGAGCGGGCCACCGCCTCGGCGTCGGCGGCGTCGCCGCCCACCGCGAGGGCCGTGCCGCCCGCGGCCTGGATCTCCGCGACGGTCTTCTCGGCGCCCTCGGTGTTCAGGTCCCAGACCGCCACGGCGGCCCCCCTGGCCGCGAGCACGGTCGCGATCCCGCGTCCGATGCCCCGCGCGCCGCCGGTGACGACCGCGACCTTTCCCTGCAGTGTCATGTGTGCTCCTCGTGTGTTCGGTGGGGTCCCTACGGCTGTCGTCCCGGACGGGTCGGTCAGCTCTCCAGCGCCTCGCGCGCGGCGGTGCGGGCGGCGACCGCTCGCGGGAAGCCGGTGTAGCCGCTGGAGTGGTAGACGACCTCGGCGATCTCGTCCTCGGTCAGTCCGTTCGTCAGCGCGATGCGGACGTGGGTCTTCAGCTCGGTCTCCGCCCCGAGGGCGATGAGAATGCCGAGCGTGACGAGGCTGCGGTCGCGTGGGGCGAGACCCTCGCGGCCCCACAGGGCCCCCCATACACTCGTGAGACCGATGTCGACGAGTTCCTCACCGAGGCGGCCGTCCCGCAGGTCGACGTCGCCTTCGGGGAACACGCCCGGCAGGGCGGCCCGCATGGCCTTCCAGCCCGCGGCCCGCAGATCGGTGGCTTCTTCGACGCTCTTGTCATTCATGACTGACTCCTGTTGCGCGGCTTCGCGTCCCTGAGGGAAAGTTAGACCAGACGGTCGGTACAATCAATCCACCCGGCGAGATTCGCATCCATTGAAGGAATCCAGCCCCTCCTCTACCCTCGCCTCAATATTCGATCGACCGGTCGACATATGAATCAAGGCTCACGCGGGAGAGCACATGAGCGAAACGACGAAGACGAGCCCGGCGGACCAGGGCCTGGTCGACGTACTGGTGATCGGCGCCGGAGTGACCGGCATCTACCAGCTGTACCGGGCCCGGGAGTCCGGATTCACGGCCAAGCTGCTGGAGGCGGGCGGCGGGGTGGGCGGCACCTGGTACTGGAACCGCTACCCCGAGGCGCGCTTCGACTCCGAGAGCTACACCTACGGCTACCTGTTCTCCAAGGAGCTGTGGGAGGAGTGGGAGTGGTCGGAGCACTTCGCCGGCCAGCCGGAGATCGAGCGCTACTTCAACTACGTGGTCGACCGGTTCGACCTGCGGCGCCACATCGTCTTCGACGCGAAGGTGGCCTCGGCGGTCTGGGACGAGTCGACCGGCGCCTGGACCGTGCGCACCGAGGACGGCGCCGAGCACCGGGCGCGCCACGTCGTCGCCGCGACCGGCATCCTCTCCGTGCCGTTCGTCCCCGCCATCCCGGGCCACGAGGACTTCCGCGGCGAGCAGCACCACACCGGCCGCTGGCCGAAGACCCCGGTGGACTTCGCCGGCAAGCGCGTGGCCCAGATCGGCACCGGGTCGAGCGGCGTCCAGATCGTGCCCGCGATCGCCGACGAGGTGGCGCAGCTGACGGTGTTCCAGAAGGTGGCCGACTGGCTGACCCCGCTCAACAACCGGCCGATCACGCCCCAGGAGCAGGCGGAGCTCAAGGGGGACTTCGAGTCCGTCCGGGACACCCTGAACACCTCGCCCAGCGGCTTCCTCCACCAGATCACGATGCGCTCGGGTCTCGAGGACACCCCGGAGCAGCGCCAGGAGTTCTACGAGACGAAGTGGAACGGGCCCGGCTTCACCAAGCTCTCCGAGCACTACTACGACATGACCACGAACGCCACGGTCAACGAGGAGTGGTGCGAGTTCATCCGCGCCAAGATCCGCTCCATCGTCAAGGACCCGGCGACGGCCGAGAAGCTGATCCCCAAGGGGCACGGCTACGGCGGCCGGCGGCCCCCGTTCGGCACCGGCTACTACGAGGCGTACAACAAGCCGACCGTCGAGCTCGTCGACATCAACGAGACGCCGATCGTCCGTATCACCGAGACCGGGATCGAGACCTCCGAGGGCCACCAGGAGTTCGACATCGTCATCTGGGCGACGGGCTACGACTTCGGCACCGGCGCGCTCAACCGGCTCGGGGTGCGCGGGCGTCAGGGTCTGCCGCTGGAGGAGTACTGGGCGGACGGCCCGTCGACCTACCTCGGGGTCACGACCGCGGGGTTCCCCAACTTCTACTTCCCCGGCGGACCGCACGGCGCCCTCGGCAACAACCCGCGCTACTCCGGTGACCAGGTGGACTACGTCATGGACCTGATCGTGCACGCGCGCGAGCACGGCCATCAGGTCGTCGAGGTCACGGCCGGCGCCGAGCAGGAGTGGACGGACCTCGTCAACGACAGCGCGGGTCAGTCGTCCTTCCTCAAGAGCAGTTACTTCTACGGGGCCAACATCCCCGGCAAGCCGGTCAAGCAGCTGTTGAACCCGACCGGACGCTGGAAGCTCCAGGAGCTGATCCGCGAGTCGACCGAGAACGACTTCCCGGCCTTCGCCTTCGCCAAGGCCGAGGATCCGAAGGCCTGAAGCCGACGGAACGCCCGTGCCGCCTGCGGTCAGGCGGCACGGGCGTCCGGGTCCGGGCAGGAGCCTCAAGGCTTGAAGGTCGTGACCCGCTTGCGGAACCTCCATACGCCGTCCTCGCGGACGAGCGTGTCCTCGTAGGCGCCGACGAGCTGTGCGGCCCAGCCCGCCTCGCCGCGCACGAAGAACACGAGGCTGCTGCTGGCCGTCACCTCTTCCCCGGGCGGGGAGGTGAGGACGGTGTTGGCGACGAGGTGCAGCTGCGGCGCCTGCGGCACGAAGGCCCCGAAGGCCTTGCCGATCGCCTCCCGGCCCTCGAACGTGCCTTGACCGACGATCTCGGCGACGCCGTCCTCGGTGAACAGCTCGGGGATCACCTCGGTACGGCCCGCGTCCAGGGCGTGGGTGTAGGCGGCGATGGCGTTCTGCACGCCGGCCAGGGCCTCTTCGGTGGTCACGGTCATCGTTTCTTCTCCCTGGGGGTCGGCTCAGGCCTGGTAGGTCGTCACGCGCCGGTGCAGCAGCCAGTCGTCGTCGACATGGCGGAGCGTGTCGTCGTAGCGCCCGACGACCTGCACCGCCCAGCCCGACTCGCCGCGCTGCAGGAAGACGACGTCGCTCACCGCCGTCGCCTCGTCGGGGCCGACGGCGGTGACGACCGTGTTGGCCACCAGGTGCTGCTGCGGCTGGGTGGGTTCCCATCCCTTGAAGGCGGCGCGCAGCGCGTCGTGCCCCTGAAGGGGATCCGTGCCCGGAAGCTCCAGGACCGCGTCGGGTGTGTACAGCGCGACGACGTCGTCGGTGCGGCCGGCGTCCTGGGCCTGGGTGTGCGCCCCGATGACGGCACGCACGCCCGCCGCGACCCACGCCGGTGTGGATTCGCTCATTGCATCTCCAAGGGATAGAGGTTTCGACCAGTCAGTCTATTACCGAGATCGAGAAAATATGAAGCCCCGGAACGTACCGATCATTCTTGTTGACCGAGCGGTACAATCTCAATAGCATGCGGATGGCTGTCAACGGTGACCGTGGCCTGAGGAGGCGTTTTATCGTGACCAAGCGTTGGAAGCAGCGACCGCCGGGTTCGACATGGGGCGAGTTCGGTGAGGACGACGAACTGGGGCGCATCAACCTGCTGACGCCCGAGAAGGTGCTGCAGGGCGTCCGGGAGGTCGAGCACGGGATCGCCTTCAGCCTGAGCCTGCCGCTCGACTATCCGGGCGGCACCTCGCTGAACCAGCGCCGCTACCCGCCGATCCTGCGGCCCACCGAGGACCTCCAGCACCAGCAGGACGTCTTCTACAACATCAAGGCGAGCGAGCACTTCTCGCCGGACCTGATCGACGTGTGGTCCGACGACGTGGTCACCCTGTGGCTGCAGTACTCCACGCAGTGGGACGCCCTCGCCCACCAGGGCGCCGAGTTCGACGCCGACGGCGACGGGATCGCCGAGCCGGTCTACTACAACGGCTACCGGGCGGACACCGACCTCGTCGGACCCGCCGAGGACGCCAAGGGCGACGGCAGCGGAAGCCTCAGCTTCGCCCGCCATCTCGGCCTGGAGCACATGGCGCAGCACGGCGTCCAGGGCCGGGGCGTCCTCATCGACATCGCCCACCACCTGGGCACCGGCTACCAGCCGGTCAACTTCCGGCAGCTCCAGGAGATCATGGCGGCCGACGACGTCGTGGTCGAGCCCGGTGACATCCTGCTGCTGCACACGGGCTTCGCCACCCAGGTGCTCGCCTGGAACAAGAACCCCGACCCGGTCGCCATCCACCAGACGGCGGCCTACCTCGACGCGGACGACCCGGCGCTGCTCGACTGGATCGCCGAGTCGCAGATCTCCGCGATCGCGTCGGACAACTACGCGATCGAGGGCGTGGGCGTCACCCAGGCCCAGGGCCCGCACACCCTGCTCCCCCTGCACCACCTGTGCCTGTTCAAGCTGGGTGTCCCGATGGGCGAGCTGTGGTACCTGCACGACCTCGCCGCCTGGCTGCGCGAGCACAACCGCAGCCGCTTCCTCCTCACCGCGCCCCCGCTGAACCTGCCCGGCACCCAGGGCAGCCCCCTCACCCCGGTCGCGACCGTCTGACACGGGAGCGAGCGGACCCGCCGTCCGCCCCGACCTGTCCTGCCGATACGGCCGGGGCGACGGCGGAGCCCACCGGGGAGGCCCCAGGACGAGAGTCCTGGGGCCTTTCCTCGTGCGACCGGCGTTCACACCGCCGCGATGCGCCGCAGTGTGTCGGCGATGGTGTCGCGCGAGGGCAGCCACAGCCGTTCCAGGGACGGGGCGTAGGGGGCGGGCATGGCGGGCGGCGCCACCCGGGTGACGGGCGCGTCCAGGTGCCAGAAGCCCTCGTCGACGGCGAGGGCGGACAGCTCGGCGCCGACACCGAAGTCCCGTACCGCCTCGTGCGCGATGACCAGACGGTTGGTCTTGGCGAGGGAGGCGAGCACCGTCTCCCGGTCCAGTGGAGCGATCGTGCGCAGGTCGATCACCTCCACGCTCACGCCCTCCGCGGCGAGCAGTTCGGCGGCGGCCAGGCCGTCCTGGACCATCCGGGACCAGGAGACCAGCGTGATGTCGGTGCCCTCGCGGACCACCTTCGCCTTGCCCAGCGGGATCAGATGGTCGGCCGGCGGCTTCGGGCCCTTGAAGCCGTACTGCAGCCGGTTCTCGACGAAGACGACCGGGTTGGGGTCCTGGATCGCGGCGCGCAACAGGCCATAGGTGTCGGCCGGGTTGGAGGGCATCACCACGGTCAGCCCCGGCACATGGGCGAGCAGCGCCTCCAGGCTCTGCGAGTGCTGGCTGCCGGAGGAGCGGCCGGCGCCGAACTGGGTGCGCACCACGAGGGGCATGGAGGCCCGGCCGCCGGTCATGAAGCGCAGTTTGGCGGCCTGGTTGAGCAGCATGTCCAGGCAGACCCCGATGAAGTCCATGTACATGATCTCGACGACCGGCTTCATGCCGGCCATGGCCGCCCCGACCGCCGTGCCGATGATCGCGCTCTCGCTGATCGGGGTGTCCCGGACCCGGCCCGGGAACGCCTCGGCGAGCCCCCGGGTCAGCCCGAAGACGTTGCCGCCCGCGCCGACGTCGATGCCGGCGACGAACACGGTCGGATCGGCGGTGAGTTCGTGCTCCAGGGCCAGGCGTACGGCGTCCATGGAGCGGAAGATCTCGCCCTGGGCCGGGGCGGGCTCGGGCACGACGGGACGCGGGGCCGTGACGAAGTCGGACAGCGACTCGGGGGCCGGTTCGGGCAGGCTCCTGGCCCACCGCACCGCCGCCTCGATCTCCTCGTCGATCTCCTCGTCGACCGCGTCGGCCTGCGCGGCCGGAACCCCGGCCGCCGCCAGATGCCGGCGGGCCACCAGCAGCGGGTCGCGTTCCTTGGCGGCGGCGACCTCCTCGGCGGGGCGGTAGCGCTCGGGGTCGCCCTCGTAGTGGCCGTGCCAGCGGTAGGTCTCCGCCTCCACCAGGACCGGACCGCCGCCGCGCCGCAGCCGCTCCACCACGTCGGTCATCATGCCCGCCACCGCGAGGACGTCGTTGCCGTCGACGTGCGCGTATCCGATGCCGTAGCCCGCGGCGCGGGCGGAGAGCGGGGCCCGGTGCTGCTCGGCGGCGGGCGAGAACTCCGAGTAGTGGTTGTTCTCGCAGAGGAAGACGACCGGAAGGTCCCATACGGCGGCCAGGTTGACCGCCTCGTGGAACATGCCCTGGGCGACCGCGCCGTCCCCGAAGAACGCCACCACCACATCGCCCGCGTCGCGCAGCTTGGCCGCGGTCGCCACGCCGGCGGCGATCGGCAGTCCGGCGCCGACGATGCCGTTGGCACCGTAGATGCCCAGGCCCGGGTCGGCGATGTGCATGGAGCCGCCGCGGCCGTGGCAGGTCCCCGCCTCCTTGCCCATCAACTCCGCCATCATCGACGCCGAGTCCAGCCCCTTGGCCAGGACATGGCCGTGGCCGCGGTGGGTGGAGGTGATGCCGTCGCGCGGCCGGAGCGGCCAGCAGGCGCCCACGGCGCTGGCCTCCTGACCGATCGACAGATGGAGGAAGCCGGGTATCTCGGTCGCCTTGTAGAGCTCCGACGCCCGTTCCTCGAACCGCCGGATTCGGCGCATCCGGCGATACATCTCCAGGAGTTCGTCCGCATACGCGGACGCCGGGAGCCGGGAGCCGGCCATGGTCTGCTGCGGTGCCTCAGTGGTCATGCGCGTCCTCGCAATGCTCGCCCGGGCGGCACGAGGCCGCGCCGCCTGAGTCCTACTTTTAATGTACCGTCTGGTCTAGCAAACTGCTGTCAGCACGACAGATGTCCCGGACCCGCTTCCCCCCGGATGCGCCCGAGGCCGTCCGGATGCGGTGACGGGGCATGTCGCAGTCGAAACGTCGACACATCAGGCGGGGAGAAGAGCGATGCCCAGACCACCGGGCCACGGGCCGGGTTACGAGGTCAGACGCCAGAAGATCATCGACACGGCCGCCGAGCTGTTCGCCCGCCAGGGCTACGCGGCGACCTCCGTCAACGACCTGGGCCGCGCGGTCGGGCTCGCCAAGGGAGCGCTGTACTACTACATCAACTCGAAGGAAAACCTGCTCATCGAGATCCAGTCCCGGGTGATGGCCCCGCTGCTGTCCCGGGCCCGGCAGATCGCGGCGCTCGAGGCACATCCGCTGGTGCGGCTGCGCCTGCTGTCGGAGTCGCTGCTGACCATCATCTTCCGCAGGCTCGACCACATCTGGGTGTACGAGCACGACTACCGCAGCCTCACCGGCGACTACCTCCAGACCCTGCTCGGCCAGCGCGCCGAGTTCGAGCGGCTGGTCAGGGGACTGCTCACGGAGGCCATCGCGCGGGGCAGTTTCCGCGCGGTCGACCCGCGCCTGGCCACCCTGCAGTTCCTGAACCTGCACAACCACACCTACCAGTGGGCGAAGCCGGAGGGCCGCTGGGACGCCGCGTATCTGTCGCGCGAGTACTGCGACACCCTGCTGCGCGGGTTCGGGGCTCCCGGCGCGGCCCTGCCGGACCTGGAGGAGGCGGCGGAGGCGTTCAAGCGCGACCGCCCCGATCTGCCGCTCGACCCCGAGGCAGAGTGGCGTTCCGCGTCGCTGGCGAGCTGACCGAAGGGGCCCACGGCGCCCGCCGCGGGCCCCTTCACCGCTCATGCCCGGCTCACCAGCGCCCTGGCGATGACATCCCGCTGGATCTCGTTCGTGCCCTCGCCGATCTCGAGGATCTTGGCGTCGGCGTAGAACCGCGAAATCTCCGACTCCCGTACGTAGCCGTAGCCACCGTGGATCTGCAGCGCCTGGGACGCGGCGCGGTTGGCGACCTCGGAGGCGTACAGCTTGGCCATGGCGGCCTCCGTGCTGTACGGGCGGCCCTGATCGGCGAGCCAGGCGGCTCGGTAGACCATCCACCGGGCGGCCTCGAACTCCGTGCCGATGTCGGCGATCTTGTGCGCCACCGCCTGGAACGCCGACAGCGGACGGCCGAACTGGTGCCGCTCCTTGGCGTGTTTGACGGCGAGCGCGAGCGCCGCCTTGGCCAGCGACAGCCCCAGGGCGGCCACGCTGATGCGGCCCTTGTCGAGGACGGAGAGGAACTGGCGCAGCCCGTTGCCCTCCTCGCCGATGAGATGGTCGTCGGGGATCCAGCAGTCCTCGAAGACCAGTTCACGGGTGTCCATGGCGTGCCAGCCGAGCTTCTTCAGTTTGGCCCCGCAGGCGTAGCCGGGGGTGCCGGTCGGGACGTAGAAGGTGGCGAACCGCTTCCGCCCGTCCTCGTCCTTGCCGGTCGTGGCCAGCAGCGTGACGCCCTGGCTGATCTCGGTGCCGGCGTTGGTGATGAACATCTTGGTGCCGTTGATCACCCACCCGCCGTCGGCGCGGCGGGCGGTGGTGGTGATGCCGGCCGCGTCGGAGCCGGCGCCGGGCTCGGTCAGGCCGAACGCCCCGATGGCCTCGCCCCTGGCCAGCGGGGCCAGCCAGCGCTGCTTCTGTTCCTCGGTGCCGTACGCCAGCAGGGGGAGGGTGGCGATGGTGGAGTGCGCGTTCCAGGAGGAGGCCACCGACTGGTCGGCGGCGCCGAGTTCCTCCATGACGGCGACGTAGGAGACGGTGTCGGAACCCGCGCCCGCGTACTCCTCGGGCACGAGCATGCCCATCAGGCCGAGTTCGCCGAGCTTGGTGAAGACATGGGTCGGGAACTGCTCCTTCTCCGACCACTCCGCCGCGTTCGGGGCGATCTCCTTGGCCGCGAACTCACGGACCATGTCCTGCAGGTCGCGCGTCTCCTCGGGCAGATCGAAGTCCATGTCATAGTCCCTTCGGGGTCAGCAGCACCTTCAGGTGCTTTGCGCGGTCGGCTGCCAGGTCCGCGAAGACCCCGGCTCCTTCCGAGAGCGAGAAGCGTCCGGTGATCAGGGGAGAGGCGTCCAGGCGCCCGCTGCTCATCAGGTCGATCACACGGGGGATGTCGAAGTTGTAGCCGAGCGTGCCGAGCACGGAACGCTCGTAGAAGACCAGTTGCCCCATGTCGAACTCGACGCTGCCGTGCCCGACGCCGGCGAGCACGACCCGTCCGCCGCGCCGCACGGTGGCCAGCGCCTGCGCGGCGAGCGCCGGGACGCCGGTCGCGTCGACGACCACGTCCGGGCCGATGCGGCCGGTCTTGAGGAACACCTCACGGCGTACGTCGGTCTCGCGCGGGTCGTAGGCCTCGGTGACGCCGAGGCCGAGGAGCTTCTCCCGGCGGTCCGCCAGGGGTTCGCTCACATAGAGCCCGGCGGCGCCCGCGAGCCGGGCCGCGAGCACGACGGCGAAGCCGATGGGGCCGCCGCCGACGACCAGGACGTTGTCGCCGGGCCGGACGCCGGCCCGGGTGACGGCGTGCAGACCGACCGCGAGGGGTTCGGCGGCAGCCGCCATCTCGTCGCTCACGTTGTCGGGAAGCCGGGTGAGCCCCGCGATCGGGACGGTGACGCGGTCGGCGAACGCGCCGGGCGAGGCGAGGCCGACCGAACCGCTCCTGGGGCAGATGTGGTACTCGCCGCGGACGCACCAGTAGCAGACTCCGCACCGCCAGACGGGGTCGGCGGTCACCCGGTCACCGATCGCGATGCCGGGCACCTCCGCGCCCAACGCCGTTACGGTGCCGCTGAGTTCATGGCCCAGCGCGAGGGGCGGGCCGGCGCCGGTCAAGGGGTGCGGACCGTTGCGGATCATGTGCGGGCCTTCGAGGAACTCGTGCAGGTCGGTGCCGCAGACCCCGCACCAGGACACCTCCACGACGGCCTCGTGCGGGGCGGGGTCGGGCGGGTCCGGCACCTCTTCCAGCCGCAGGTCGCGCGCGCCGTGCCAGCGCAGTGCCTTCATGTGCGGGGCCCCTCTGTGTGGACGCTCGGCGCGTCGTCGGCTGCAGGTTCGATGTGGCTGGTCGCGGAGTTCTCCGCGTCCTTGAGAACGGGACCCTCGAACTTCGCCTCGCCCGGGCCGTGTTCGAGGAACGAGCGGATGCCGGTCGTGGCGTCCGCGGTGCCGAACACGCCGGTGAACAGGGACCGTTCCAGGGCGAGCCCGGCGGACAGACCGGTGTCGGCGCCGTGGTCCACGGCCTCCTTGATCGCCTCCAGGGCCGCGACCGGACCCTCCGCGAGCCGCCGGGCGTAGCGCAGGGCGACGGCGTGCGCCTCCCCCAACGGGACGACCTCGTCCACGAGTCCGAGCCGCAGCGCCTCCTCCGCACGGACCCGGCGTCCGGTCATCAGCAGGTTCTTGGCCCGTGACGGTCCGATCAGCCGGGTCAGCCGCTGGGTGCCGCCCGAACCCGGGATGATCCCGAGCTGTACCTCCGGCTGACCGAGGAGCGCGTCTTCTGCCGCCACCCGGTAGTCGGCGGCGAGGGCGAGTTCGAGGCCGCCGCCGAGCGCGTACCCCGTGATCGCGGCGACGACGGGCATGGGCAGCCGGGCGACCTCGTCGAAGGTGCGCTGCAGGGCCCGGTTCCACCCCCGTACGTCCTCGGGTCCCATCAGGGCGAGCGCCTTGACGTCCGCCCCGGCGGCGAACAGCCGCTCGCCTCCGTACAGCACCACGGCCCGCACGTCCCGGCTGTCGGCCAGCTCGCGCACGCGGGCGGCCAGTTCCTCCCGCTGGGCGGTGTCGAAGGCGTTCAGGGGCGGGTGGTCGAGTCGGACCGTGACGACCGGTCCGGCGATGTCGAGGCGGATGCGAGGCAAGGGGGCCCTCCTCGGTCAGGAAGCGGCTTCAGGCCCGCCTGGATGGTTGTCGACCAGTGGGCTCCGTCGTAGAGTGCGGCTCAACGTTTTATAGACCAAGAGGTACACTAAATCTTGGTAGCGGGCAACCGACCGGTCGGGACAATCCCGGCCGCCGAGCCGGAGAGTCGCCGTGCACAATTTCTCGAGCATCCTCGATTACCACCTGGCCCAGCGGCCCGACGCCGTGGCCGTGGCGCAGGAGGACCAGCGCCTGACGGTGCGCCGATTGCATGAACGGGTCGAACAGCTGGCCTCCGCACTGACGGAGCTGGGCGTCGGGCGCGGCGACGTCGTGGCTCTGCTGCTGTACAACCGGCCCGAGTTCCTCGAACTCGTCTATGCGACCAATCGCATCGGGGCGGTCTTCCTGCCGCTGAACTACCGCCTGTCCGAAGAGGAGTGGGCCTACATCCTGGGCCACTCCCGGGCGAAGGCGATCGTCACCGAGGCGGAGTTCGTGCGCCCCGTGGACCGCATCGCGGGGAAGCTGGACGACCTGGAACACCGCATCCTGGTGGACGACCCGCCCGCGCCCGACTGGACCGGCTACGAGGCGCTCCTCGACCGGCATCGGGGAGCGCACATCCCTGCCGTGGACGTCGGTCCGGAGGATCTCCAGCGGCTGATGTACACCTCGGGCACCACCTCGCGTCCCAAAGGCGTGCGCATCACCTACGGAAACGTGCAGGCCAAGAACCTGGCCCACATCGTGCACTTCGGCCTGACCGCGGCCGACACCACGCTGGTCTGCGGCCCGCTGTACCACGTCGGCGGCCTGGACATGCCGGCCCTGGCCACCCTGTACGCGGGCGGAGGCGTGGTCCTGCAGCGCAGGTTCGACGCGGAGGGCGCCCTGCGCGCCATCCAGGAGCACGGCGTCACCAACGTCTGGCTCGCGCCCGCCATGGTCAACGCGGTCCTGGAGGTCCCGGACCGGGAGGCCTACGACACCAGCTCGGTCCGCTTCATCCTGGGCGGCGGCGAGAAGACCCCCGAACCGGTGCTGCGGCGCATCATGAACGCCTTCCCGAACGCCTGGTTCGCGGACGCCTACGGACTGACCGAGACCGTCTCGGGCGACACCTTCCTCGACCGCGAGCACGCGCTGTCCAAGCTGGGCTCGGTCGGCCGGCCCGTCCCGCACACGCGCGTGCGGATCGTCGACGACACCGGGCAGGAACTCCCGGCCGGGGAACTGGGCGAGATCACCCTGCGCGGGCCGAAGGTCTTCGCGGGCTACTGGCGCGACGAGAAGGCCACCGCGGCGGCGCTGCGGGACGGCTGGTTCCACACCGGGGACATCGGGCACCTCGACGAGGACGGCTTCCTCTATATCGACGACCGCAAGAAGGACATGATCGTCTCCGGTGGGGAGAACATCGCCACGCCCGAGGTGGAGCGGGTGCTGTACGAGTGCCCGGCCGTCCTGGAGGCCGCCGTGGTCGGCCTGACCCACCCCCGCTGGGGCGAGGTCCCCCGCGCCTTCGTGGTCTTCCGGCCGGGAGCGAGCGCGGGACCGGAGGAACTGCGGGAGTTCTGCCGGGAGCGCCTGGCGAAGTTCAAGGTGCCGGCCCGCTTCGACATCGTCGACGAGCTGCCCCGTACCCCCTCGGGCAAGGTCCTCAAGCGGACCCTGCGCGACATCCCCGCGGAGGGCTGAGCCATGGCCGACGTCAACACCGACCTGCGCCTCGACGGCAGAACCGCCTGGGTGACCGGCGCGGGCAAGGGTCTCGGCCGGGCCGTCGCGGTCGCCCTGTCCCAGGCCGGGGCGGACGTGGCGGTGACCGCCCGGACGGCCGCCGATCTGGAGAGCCTGGAGGCCGAACTCGCCGGGTACGGCGGAAAGGTACTGGTGCTGCCCGGCTCCGTCGCCGACTCGGACGTGGTCCGCACCACGGTCGAGCGGATCACCGGGGCGACGGGCCGGCTGGACACCGTGGTCAACTGCGCGGGCATCAGCCCGCACTTCACCCGCAGCGAGTTCGTCACCGACGAGGACTGGCGGCGGGTGCTGGACATCAATCTCCAGGGCGCCTTCTACTGCTGCCGCGAGGCCGGCAAGGTCATGCTGGAGCAGGGCGCCGGCTCGATCGTCAACGTCTCGTCGGTGCACGCGCGCACCGGCTTCGAGCGGATAGCCGCCTACGCCGCCAGCAAGGGCGGGGTCGAGGCCCTCACCAGGGCGCTTGCCGTCGAGTGGGCGGACCGCGGTGTGCGCGTCAACGCCCTGGCGCCCGGCTACTTCCGGACGGACCTCAGCTCGGGCCTGCTGGACAGCAAGTGGGGCGCGCGGATCGTCGGGGGCACTCCCCTGGGCCGGGTGGGCAGCGTCGAGGAACTGGGCGGCGCGGCGGTGTTCCTCGCCTCGGACGCCTCCCGGTTCGTCACGGGCACGACCGTCACCGTGGACGGGGGCTGGACGGCCTGGTGAGTGGGCCTGGCGAGGGGGCCGGAGCAGCCGCTCCGGCCCCTTCTCCCGTCCTCAGCCGACGAGGTTCCGTGCGTCCCGGCGCTCCGTCCTCGGGGTTCCGAAGAGCTCCTCCGTCACGGCCTGCACGGCGTTGACCACGAGCGGGGCCACGAGTTCCAGCGAGGAGCGGCCGTCTCCGACCACCGATATCGCCCCGACCGGTCCCTCCGGCCCGCGCAGCGCGAGACCGACGCAGCCGAGGTCGGGGAAGCACTCTCCCCGGTCGATCGCCAGCCCGCCCCGGCGGCGTACCAGGCGCAGCTCGCGGTGCAGTTGGTCGAGATGGCCGATGCTGTGCCGGGTGCGGCGCTCGATCGCCTGGGCGTAGCGCAGGTCGATCTCCTCCGGGCTCAGCCAGGCGAGCATGGCCTTGCCGAGCCCGGTGCAGTGCGCGACCGCCCGGCCGCCGACCCTAGACGGTATGTCCACCGCCGCCCGGCCTCCCACCTTGTCCAGGTAGTAGATCTCCGGCCCGTCCAGCACGGCCAGGTGGACGACCATTCTGGTGCGTACGGCCAGGTCCAGAAGGTGGGGTGCGGCAGCGGCCCGCAGACCGCCGTGTCCGGTCTCCCGGCCTCCCAGACCGAGTGCCCGCGGTCCCAGCGTGTATCCGGCCACCGTATGGCGCAGCCACTCCAGCCGGACCAGCTGGTCGAGTATCCGGTGCGTGGTCGAGCGGGGCAGATGGGTCCGGCGGGAGACCGTCTCGAGCGTCAGATGGGTCTGCGGACGTTCGAACAGGTCCATGATCAGCGTCACACGCTCCATCATCGACGGGGGCAGCGCATGCCCGTCGACCTCGGAGGATCGCGAGCTCAGGCGAAGGGCAGACGTCATCGTCGGTGCCTCTCTGATCAAAACTGAAATCAATTCTAGTTCAGCGCCGGCGTCAAAGTACCAATGCCGCGGGCCGCAGAGAAAGAGTCGTGCACCGATTTATTGGGACGATCGGTCCATTCTTTACGGGACGCAAAAACGTACCGCTCCCCGGGAGATCCTTTCCGGGGAGCGGTACGTGCTGCCGGCGTCAGCCGTGGGTGAGGTCCAGGGCGATGTCCACGATCATGTCCTCCTGGCCGCCGACGAGGCCGCGTCTGCCGACCTCCTCCAGGATGGTGCGGGCGTCGAGGCCGTACTGCTCGGCCGCGGCCTCGGCATGGCGCAGGAAGCTGGAGTAGGCGCCGGCGTAGCCCAGGGTGAGGGTCTCCCGGTCGACGCGCACCGGCCGGTCCTGGAGCGGGCGGACCAGGTCCTCGGCGGCGTCCTGGAGGGCGTGCAGATCGCAGTCGTGCTTCCAGCCGTAGAGGTTGGCGACGGCGACGAACGGCTCGATCGGGCAGTTGCCCGCGCCCGCGCCCTGTCCGGCGAGGGACGCGTCGACCCGGGTCACCCCCTCCTCCACCGCGACCACGGAGTTCGCCACCGACAGGGAGAGGTTCTCGTGCGCGTGGATGCCGATCTGGGTCTGCGCGTCGAGGACGTCCCGGTAGGCGCGGATGCGGTCCCGCACGTCGTCCATGGTCAGCCGGCCGCCGGAGTCGGTGACGTACACGCAGTGCGCGCCGTAGGACTCCATCAGCTTGGCCTGGGCGGCGAGGGTCTCGGGCGCGGCCATGTGCGCCATCATCAGGAAGCCCGAGACGTCCATGCCGAGTTCGCGGGCCGTGGCGATGTGCTGGGCCGCGACGTCCGCCTCGGTGCAGTGGGTGGCGATGCGCACCGAGCGGACGCCGAGGGCGTAGGCCCGCTCGAGTTCGGCGATCGTTCCGATGCCCGGCAGGAGCAGGGAGGTGAGGACGGCGCGGTCGATCGCGTCCGCGGCCGCCTCGATCCACTCCCAGTCGGTGTTGCTGCCCGGCCCGTAGTTGAGGCTGCCGCCGGCCAGTCCGTCGCCGTGGGCGACCTCGATCGCGTCCACGCCGGCCCGGTCGAGGGCCGCGGAGATCCTGGACACGAACTCGGGCGTGATCCGGTGCCGGATGGCGTGCATCCCGTCCCGGAGCGTGACGTCCTGCATGTAGAGCCTGCGGGTCGCGGTCACTTGGTCACCTCGGCAGTCGGTCGCGCGGCGATGCGCTCGGCGACGCGCAGTGCGGCCGAGGTCATGATGTCGAGGTTGCCGGCGTAGGCGGGCAGGTAGTGCGCGGCGCCCTCCACCTCCAGGAAGACGGAGACCTTGGTGGTCGGCCTCTCGGAGGCGTCGTCCGCCAGCAGTGTGTGGACCGGGTCGCCGGCGGGCACAGGGGTGAACTGGACCTCCTGTTTGAGCCGGTAGCCGGGCACGTACTCGGCGACCGCGGCCACCATCTCCGTCACGGAGGTCCGGATCGCGTCGTGATCCGCCTCGCCGATCAGGCAGTACACCGTGTCGCGCATGATCAGCGGCGGTTCGGCCGGGTTCAGGACGATGATCGCCTTGCCCCGGCGGGCGCCGCCCACCTTCTCGATGGCGCCGGACGTGGTCTCGGTGAACTCGTCGATGTTGGCCCGGGTGCCGGGCCCGGCGGACCGGGAGGCGATCGAGGCGACGATCTCGGCGTAGGGCACCGGTGTGACCCTGCTGACCGCGTGGACGATCGGGATGGTCGCCTGACCGCCGCAGGTGACCATGTTGAGGTTGTCGACAGCGTTGTCGATCCCGTTCTCGACGGCGTTGTCGATGGCGCTCAGGTGCTCGTCCAGGTTCACCGTCGGCACCACGTACGGTCCGATCGCCGCCGGGGTGAGGTCGACGAGGCGCTTGCCGTACGGGGCGAGCTTCTCGGCGTTCTCGACGTGCGCCTTCGCCGACGTGGCGTCGAAGACGATCTCGATGTCGTCGAAGCCGTCCATGCGGATCAGGCCGTCCACGCCCTCGTGCGTGATGGGGACCTTCAGGCGCGCGGCGCGCGCGAGGCCGTCCGAGTCCGGGTCGATGCCCACCATCGCGGCCATCTCCAGTGAGTCGGACAGGCGCAGCACCTTGATCATCAGATCGGTGCCGATGTTGCCGGAGCCGATCACGGCCACCTTGGTCTTCGTCATCCGTCTTCCTTGGGGTTCTTGGTGGAGAAGGTCGCTGTCACCGAGCCCAGGCCCGGCATCTCGGCCCGTACGGTGGTGCCCGGCGGGGTGGGGACGAGCGGGCCCAGGGCGCCGGAGAGCACGATCTGGCCGGCGCGCAGCGGGTCGCCGAACTCGCGGGCGGTGCGGGCCAGCCACAGCAGCGCGGCGAGGGGGTCGCCCAGGCAGGCTGCGCCGTTCCCCTCGGACGCGAGCCGGTCGTCGGCGTACAACCGCATGGTCACGTCCCGGGGTTCGAACTCCTTCAGGTCGGTCCGCTCCCGGCCGAGGACGAACAGGCCGCTGGAGGCGTTGTCGGCGACCGTGTCCGTGATCGCGATGTCCCAGTCCGCCACCCGGCTGTCCACGATCTCCAACGCGGCCACCGCGTGTCCGACCGCCGACCGGACCCGCTCGACGTCGAGACCGTCGTCGTCCAGATCGGCGGCGAGCACGAACGCGATCTCCGCCTCCACCCTGGGCTGGAGCAGCCGGTCGCAGGGGACGGCCGGCAGGCCGGTGACGTCCATGTCGTCCAGCAGCACTCCGAAGTCGGGCCGGTCGACCCCCACTTGACGCTGCACCGACTCGGAGGTCAGCCCGATCTTGCGCCCGACGACGCGTGCTCCGGCGGCGATCCGGTCGCCGACGACGCGTCGCTGGACGGCGTACGCGAGGCTGATGTCGCTCGCGCCGAGCAGGTCCCGTACGGGCGCGCACGGCCGGCGGTCACGGGCGGCGCGGACGAGTCGTGCGGCCGCGTCGGCCACGGCGGTCTCACGGTTCGCGACGGCCGTCGGTTCCCAAACGTCTGTCATTGCCATCCTCAACTCGTGTCGGCCTTCAGCCTGGGCCGCCGTGCCGCACGGCAGGTCCGAGCGTTCCGCTCACCGGGACTCGGAGACCGGGAACCGTGCCGGTCTCGCTCAGCGAGATGACGCGACGGCGCCGCCGCGCCGGCTCGTTACCGTCGCCCGGCGAACTGCGCAACGGTGAGGAGGTTCGGATGAGCATCAACGAGGATGCGTACGACGTGATCGTCGTGGGGTCGGGCGGAGGTCTGGTCGGGGCGTACGTGGCGGCGGCGCGCGGGCTGCGCACGCTCGTCGTCGAGAAGACCGACCGGGTCGGCGGCACCGTGGCGTACTCCGGCGCCGGTCTGTGGTTCCCGGGGTCCGCGCCGCTGAGCCGGGCCGGCCTCGGGGACGACGTCGAGCAGGCGCGGACGTATCTGCGCAGCGTCGTCGACGACCCGACCCGGGAGGCGCTCCAGGACGCGTATCTGGCGGCCGGGGTCGCGCTGATCGACGAGCTGGAGCAGAACCCCTGGTTCCGGTCCTTCGTCCACGGGCCGGTTCCGGACTACTTCGCGTCGAGCCCGGGGTCGTCGCCCACGGGACACACCGTCTTCCCGCCGCCGGTCGAGGTCGCACAGCTCAAGGAGCGCAGGGCGCTCATGCGCGACTCGCTGCCCACCGAGCGGTTCGGCTTCGACGAGGGCCCGGTCCTGGTCGGCGGCCGGGCGCTGATCGGCCGGGCGCTGTCGGCGTTCCTGGAGACGGGCAACGGCGAGCTGCGGCTGAACACGGCGCTGGAGAGCCTGATCGTCGAGGACGGCAGGGTCACCGGCGTCGAGGTCGTCACCGACGGCGAACGGGTCCGGATCCGCGCCGGGCGGGGCGTGCTCCTCGCGGCCGGCGGCTTCGAGCGCGACCGTGAGCTCCGCGAGAAGCACCAGTCGCCGCTCACCGGAGAGTGGACCGAGGGCGCCCCGGCCAACACCGGTGACGCCCTGCGGGCGGGCATCGCGGTGGGCGCGGACACCGATCTGCTGGACGAGGCCTGGTTCGTGCCGGGGCTCGTCCACCCGGACGGCCTGCCGCTCTTCCACACGGGCACCCGGGGCGGGATCTGGGTCAACGGCGCGGGCGAACGCTTCGTCAACGAGACCCGGCCCTACGACCAGGCCGCGCACGAGATCGTCCGGCTGCACCACACGACCGGCGTGAGCCACATTCCCGCCCACTGGGTGTTCGATCAGCGGCACCTGGACCGGGACGGCATCGGTTTCCCGCCCGCCACGCCGGGGCCCGAACAGTGGCTGGAGTCGGGCGCGTTGAAGAAGGCCGACAGCCTGGAGGAGCTGGCGCGTCTGATCGAGGTGCCGTTCGACGCGCTGAAGCGGACCGTCGACGAGTTCAACGGGTACGCGCGGACCGGTGTCGACGCCCGGTTCCACCGGGGCGAGACAGCGTGGGACCGGATGTTCCACCACATCGTCCCGTTCCCGGCGGACCCCCGGCAGAACCTCCCGGCGAAGCCGGAGACCGAGTTCCCGAACCCGCTGCTCGTGCCCGTCGAGACAGCGCCGTTCTACGTGGCGACCATCGTCCCGTCCGACATCGGCACCAAGGGCGGCCTGAAGATCGACACCCACGCGCGTGTGCTGCGCCCGGACGGCCGGCCGATCGACGGCCTGTACGCGACCGGGAACACCGCGGCCGCGATGTCGGGCCGCGTGTACCCGGGTGCGGGCACCCCGATCGGTTCGAGTCTCGCGTTCGGGTACCTGGCGGTGCTGGACATGGCCGGGGCGACGGACTGACACAACGCGTCTGCCCGGGACACGGTGACCTGTCCCGGGCGTTGTGCTGTGCGGGTCCGCTACCGCGCCGCGATCAGCCGTGCGGCGAGCCGCAGGTCCGCCTCGCCCTGCTCGGTGGAGATCTCCTCGGTCAGCATGGCCACGAACAGGCCCCACCAGCTGTAGACGAGCAGCCGGACCCTGCTGCGGGCCTCTTGGCGGTCCCCGAGCAGGTGCAGGAGCCTTTGCCCCAGCGCCTTCTCGACGATGTCGATCCGGGTCGGGACGACGCTCGCGTACTCCGTGAACGACGACAGCGCCACGGCCGAGGCCAGCAGCTGGCCGGCGAGCAGTTTGCCGCTCAGTGCGACGAGCGTGTCCGCGACCTCGGTCACCGGATCGGCGTCCGCCGCGACCGGCGCCCCGCCGTCGCGGCCCCCGAGGAACTCCTCGATGTGCCACTCGAGGACGCCCAGGAAGAGAAGGGGCTTGGACGGGAAGTAGCGGTACAGGGTGGCGATCGCGACACCCGCTTCCCTGGCGACGTCGTGCATCTGCACATCGGCGAGTCCGTCGCGCGAGCCGAGGTCGGAGGCGGCGCGCAGGATCCGGACCCGGCGGGCGGCCTGACGGGCGGACGTAGGGGCAGCGGGTGGCCGCACGGTCGTCCTCAGCAAGTCTCCGGGCGGGTCAGGAAGGCCAGCACCGCGCTCTCCCAGGCCTCCTTCTGCTCGATCATCGCCCAGTGCCCGCAGTCGGGCAGCACATGCAGTTCGGCCTTGGGAATCGTGCGCAGCGGCAGCAGGGCGTTCTCCAGCGGCGTGACCCGGTCGTCGCGCCCCCAGGTCAGCAGCGTGGGCGCGGTGACCTTGTGGAGCGCGGCCCAGACGGGCTGGTCGGACTGGGACTGGGCGGCCTGGATCGCGGCCATCGCCTGACGGCCGTAGATCCGGCGGGACGCCTCCAGCGTCGCCGGCTCGGTGGCGCTCGCCCAGCGTTCCTCGATCAGCTCGTCGGTGAGCAGCGCCGGGTCGTGGACCATCGCCCTGAGCCACTGGACGAGGTTGTCCCGGGTGGGGTTCTCGGCGAACTCCACCAGCAGGTTGAGGCCTTCGCTGGGCGCCGGGGACAGGATGTTGCGGCCCACGCCGCCGATGGTCACGATCCGGCGGAACAGATCCTTGTGGGCGACGGCGAGCCCCACCGCGACGAACCCGCCCATGGAGTTGCCGATGACGTCGACGCGGTCGAGGCCGAGACCGTCCAGGAAGCGCAGGACCGCCTTGGGACCGGCCGCCATCGGGTTCTCGGAGGTCGGGTCGCTCACCCCGAAGCCGGGGAACTCCAGGGCCAGGCAGCGGAAGCGGCGGGCGAGCACGGGGAGGTTGCTGCGGTAGTTGCGCCAGCCGGTGACTCCCGGCCCCGACCCGTGCAGCAGGAGCAGCGGCGGCCCGTCGCCGGCCTCGTGGTACCGCAGGGTGCCGTCGTCGGTGTGCAGTTCGCGCAGGGTGTCCTGGTAGCTGAGTGTCATGACGGTCACCGTCGCACCGGCCGGGCGCCTCTCGTCGTCCGTCTCCCGATCAGTGGGACGCGCCCGGCGGGGGGCGCGCCGGGCTGTCTAACGTCACGGACATACCGATGCCGGGGGCCCGACGGGCCGCCCCGGACCTGACCAAATGTGAGGGGAGGGCCTGATGGGTGTTCGCTCACTCGGGTACCTGCGTCTGGAGTCCAACGACCTCGACAAGTGGAAGGCCTTCGGAGCCGACTTCCTCGGCCTGATGCCCGTCGAGGGCGGCGACTCCGAGTCGCTGTCCTTCCGGATGGACGACTACCCGGCCCGGATCGTGGTCTCGCCGGGGGCCCAGCCCGCGATGACGGCGCTGGGCTTCGAGGTCCTCGACGAGCGGGAGCTGGCGCGGCTGGTCGCGGACGTCGAGAAGGCCGGGATCAAGGTGACCGCCGGCACCGAGGCCGAGGCGGCGGAGCGGAAGGTCACGGGCTTCGTCAAGTTCAACGACCCGGGCGGCAACCCGGTCGAGCTGTTCTACGGCACGACCCTCGACCATGTGCCGCTGCAGACCCCGCTGGTCTCGAAGTTCGTCACCGGCGACATGGGCTTCGGACACGCCATCATCTCGGCCGAGGACGCGCGCGGCACGTTCGACTTCTACGTCGGCGTCCTCGGCTTCATCGAGCGCAACACGATGCGCTCGCCGGGCGGCACGACCTGGTTCATGGGCTGCAACCCCCGGCACCACACCCTCGGGGTCACCCCGATGCCGGGTCCGGGCCGTCTGCTGCACTTCATGGTGGAAGGGGCGACGCTGGACGACGTGGGGCGCGCCCTCGACCGGGCCGGCAAGTACGAGGTGCCGATGATGCACTCGCTCGGCAAGCACACCAACGACCACATGGTGTCGTTCTATGTCTGGTCGCCGGAGAACTACGCCGTCGAGTTCGGCTGGAACGGTCTGCAGGTGCCGGAGCCCGTCCCGGTGTACGAGATCACCGACGGCGCGTTCTGGGGCCATCACTTCACGCCGCCGCCGGGCGCTCCGCTGTAGGTGCCGCGATCTGTCGTCGCTTGTCCGCGGCGCCATCGTGGCTGGTCGCGCAGTTCCCCGCGCCCCTTGGGGCACTGAGCCCCACGACCCGAGGTCGTGGGGCTCTGCCGTGTCACTCGACCGTGATCGCCCGTTCCGGGCAGGCCGACTCCCCGTCGTGGGCCGCCTGTTCGAGACCTTCCGGGACCTCCCCGTCGAAGGGCAGCGCATAGCCGTCGTCGTCGAGGCGGAAGAGCCCCGGTGCCGTCGCTGCGCACCGGGCGTGCCCGGAGCACGACGACGTGTCGATGGTGACCTTCATTCAACCGACTCCGTTCTACGGCTTGTTGGTCGACCCCGCGTCGACGGTGAACTGCAGACCCGTGACGTACCGCGCCTCGTCGGAGGCGAGGAACAGGACGGCGTTCGACACGTCCCGCGGCTCGACGTAGGGGGCGAGGGGGTTCATCGCGGCCAGGGCGAACAGCGGCTCCCGCGCGGCGAGTTCCTCGACCGGCACGCCGACGGTGATGCCCGTGTCGCTGACGCCGGTCGGGTGGACGGTGTTCACCCGGATGCGGTGCGGGGCGAGTTCGTTGGACAGGGCCTTCATCAGACCGACCACCCCGTGTTTGGCGGCCACGTAGTGGGCGTAGGGCACATGGCCGCGGATGCCGGCCGCCGAGCTGGTGATGACGATCGAGCCGCCCGCCCCGGCCTCGATCATCCAGGGGATCGCGGCCCGTGCCGTGTTCCAGGCGCCCTTGAGGTTGACGTCGACGACGACGTCCCAGGCCTCCTCGGACAGTTCCCAGGCGGCGCCGATGCTCATGACGCCGGCGTTGGCGACGACCACGTCGAGCCGCCCGAACTCCGTGCGCGCCGCGTCGACGGCGGCCCGCACCTCGGCGATCGAGCGGACATCGGCCTGTACGGCGACACATCGCCGGCCCGTCGCCCTGACCAGCTCCGCGGTCTCCTCCAGCTGTTCCTTCGACGCCAGCGGGTAGGGCAACTCGTCGCTGATGTCGTGGCAGACGTCCGTGACGACGATGTCCGCGCCCTCCTCCGCGAGTCGTACGGCGTGGGAGCGGCCCTGTCCGCGGGCCGCTCCCGTGATGAGCGCAACCTTGCCCTCCACACGCCCCATGGCAACCTCAGTTCTTCTTCGAGTGGTCGGTCGGGTGGAGGAGTTCCTCGGCGGCCTCGCGCAAGGCGCGCAGCCGGGACCGCAGGAGTTCACGCTCGGCCTCGTCGGAGTCGCCGAGTTCGGCCAGGCGGACGTCCGTCTCGGCGATCTCGGCGCGGAGCCGGCCGTGGGCCTCTTCGCGGGTGAGCAGGTCCAGGTCGGTCCAGTCGGAGCGCTCGGACTCCGGGCGGCGGCTCATGCGGGGAGGTTGTAGAGGCGGCGGGTGTTCAGTTCCACGATCTGGTGCACCTCGTCGTCGGGTACGTCGGCGAGCACCTCGGCGGCGTAGGCACGGCTCTTGGGCCAGTAGGAGTCGGAGTGCGGGTAGTCGCACTCCCAGGTGATCTTGTCGATGCCGACGTGATGGCGGACCTCGACGCCGAACCGGTCGTCGATGAAGCAGCCGTGGAAGTGCCGGTGGAACAGCTCCGAGGGCCGCACGCTCTGGTTGACGTTCTGGTAGAAGCGGTGCCGCTCCCAGGTGCCGTCGCTGCGCTCCAGCAGGTACGGGATCCAGCCGATCCCGCCCTCGGACAGCCCGATCTTCAACTTGGGGTGTTTGTGCAGCACCGGGGAGAACAGCAGGTCGGCGGTGGCGAACATGGCGTTGCAGCCGAACAGGGCGATCGTCACGGCGAACGGGGCTTCGGGGGCGGTCTTCGGCGGCTTGCCCGAGGTGCCGAAGTGCAGGCACAGCGGCAGCCCGGTCTCCTCGGCCGCCGAGAACACGGGGTCCCAGTGGTCGGTGTGGAAGGAGGGCAGGCCGCGCGGGGCCGGGTTCTCCGGGAAGGAGATCGCCTTGGCGCCCTTGGCGGCGGTCCGGTGGATCTCGGCGACGCAGGCCTCGACGTCCCACAGCGGCAGGACGACCAGGGGGATGAGCCGGCCGGGGGCGGTGGCGCACCACTCGTCCAGCACGAAGTCGTTCCACGCCTGGACGCACAGCCGGGCCAGCTCACGATCCTTGCCCTCCAGGAAGACGGTGCCCGCGAACCCCGGGAAGGACGGGAAGCACAGGGCACCCCACACTCCGTCGAGGTCCATGTCGCGCAGGCGGGCCTTCGGGTCGTAGCAGCCCGGGATCATCTCGTCGTAGCGGGTCGGTTCCAGGCCGAACTCCTCCGGTTTCTTCCCCGCGACGGCGTTCAGGCCGATGTAGGGGTAGACCCGGTCCTCGTAGACCCATACCTCGGCGGGTGCCTTTCCCTCCCCGCGCGACTGTTCGACGATCCGCGGGCCGGCCTCCCGGAACCTCACCGGCAGTCGGTCCGACCACAGTCGTGGGGGCTCGATCAGATGGTCGTCGGTCGACAGCAACTTCATCCATGGCTGCAACGGCATCTTGCGCTCCCTCGGTCTCGGAGACTCTCTAGCAGCAGGTCGATTGCGTGCACTGATCGCATCCCACTGAGTGGAAGGCCTAGCGCCAAGACCCCTCACTCTGTGCGGGATCATGGATGACGAACCAGATCCATGTCACGCTATTCAGGCTACTCTTTTATGTGACGGAAGGAGACCCCATGGGTCGAGTGCAGGACAAGGTCGTCTTCATCACCGGAGCCGCGCGCGGACAGGGCCGGGCCCAGGCGATCCGGCTCGCCGCGGAGGGGGCCGACATCATCGCCGTCGACCTCTGCGAGGACATCGCCACCAACGGCTACCCCCTGGCCACCGCGGACGACCTCGACGAGACCGTGCGCCAGGTCGAGAAGCTCGGCCGGCGCATCGTCGCCCGGAGGGCCGACGTACGCGATCCGGCGGCGCTCAAGGCCGCCGTGGCCGACGGCGTCGCCGAGCTGGGGCGCCTGGACGCCGTGGTCGCTCAGGCCGGCATCTGCCCGTTGGGGCCCGGCCAGACCGCGCAGGCCTTCCTCGACGCGATCACCGTCGACTTCAACGGGGTGGTCCACGCGGTGGAGGCGGCTCTGCCCCATCTGCCCGACGGCGCCTCGATCGTCGCGACGGGGTCCATCGCCGCGCTGATCCCGGCGACCACCGACAACCCGGCCAACGGGCCCGGCGGGCTGGGGTATTCGTTCGCCAAGCGCCAAGTCGCCGCGTTCGTGCATGACTTGGCGACGGTCCTCGCCTCCCGGCGGATCCGGGTCAACGCGCTGCACCCCACGAACGTCAACACGGACATGCTCAACAGCGACCTCATGTACCGGTCGTTCCGGCCCGACCTGGAGAACCCGAGCCGCGAGGACGCGTTGCCCTCCTTCCCTGCAACGACCGGTTTCGGCATCCCCTACGTCGAGCCGGAGGACGTCGCCGACATGGTCCTGTTCCTCGTCTCCGAGGAGTCCCGCTACGTCACCGGCATGCAGATGCGGGTGGACGCCGCCGGTTACGTCAAGCGGCGTCCACAACTTCCCACGTTCTGAAGGGCGTTCACGCCCCGCCGGTCAGGTCGAGGACCACTTTCCCGGTGGTGCGGCGTTCCGCCACGTCGGTCAGGGCGGATGCCACGTCGGCGAGGGGGTGGACGCGGGAGACGAGCGGGCGCATGCCGTCCCGGACCATCCGGGCGAGCGCCCGGTCGCCGGCCGCCACCGCGTCCGGGGCGTACTGGCGCAGCATCCGGATCTCGAAGCCCCGCACGACCGCGTCCTTGAGCAGCACCAGGTTCAGCGGGATCCGCGGGATCTTCCCGTCGGCGTAGCCCACCGTGACGAACCGGCCGCCCCGCCGCAGTGCGCGCAGGGCGGCCTCCGCGTGGTCGCCGCCCACCGGGTCGACGACGAGGTGGGCGCCCTCGCCGCCGGTCGCTTGCCGGATGCCGGTCTTCAGGTCTTCGCGGGCGTAGTCGACGCCCGCCTCCGCGCCGAGCCTGCGGGCGACCGCGATCCGGTCCTGACTCGACGCCGCCGCGATCACGCGCAGCCCGAGCCGGGTCGCGACGTCGACGGCCGCGGACCCGACCCCGCCCGCGGCCCCGAGCACGGCCGCCCACTCCCCCGCCGTGGCCTGCCCCACGGTGACCAGGCTGTGGTAGGCGGTCGCGTAGGTCACGTGGAACGCGGCGGCATGGACCATGTCGAGTCCGTCGGGGACGGGGCGCAGCCCGGACACGGGCACCACGACCTGCTCGGCGAAGGCGCCCGTCAGCACCGCCCCGGCCACGGGTGAGCCCACGGGAGGGCCGGTCACCCCCGGCCCCAGCGCGGCCACGACTCCGGCGAACTCGCTGCCGGGGGTGAACGGCAGCGGCGCGCGCACCTGGTAGCGGTCCGCCACGAGCAGCACGTCGGGGAAGTTGACCGCGGCGGCGTGCACCCGGACCAGGACCTCCCCCGGACCGGGTCGGGGGTCGTCGAGCTCGACGACCGAGAGAGAGCCGGGCGGCCCGTACTCCGTACAGCGTGCGGCTCTCATCGCGCCCTCCCGGCGGTCGGCATCGCCGGGTCACGGGGCAGACCCAGCACCTGTTCGGCGATGGTGTTGCGCTGGATCTCGGCGGTGCCCGCGCCGATCGTCGAGGCACGGGTGCGCAGGAAGCCCCAGACCCAGCGCCCGCGCTGGACGGCATGCGGATCGCGCCGGCCGAGGGTCGCGTACGGCCCGAGCAACTCCAGGGCGAACTCGTGCAGTTCCTGCTCGAACGTCGCGATGAAGAGCCGTGAGGTCGAGGAGGCGGGCCCGGGCTCGCCCTTCGCCATGATGTCGGCGATGGTCCGCATCCCGGTGAGCCGCATGATCGTCACCCGGATCTCGAAGTCCGCGAGCCGGTCGCGCACCAAGGGGTCCGCCGTCGCGCCGCGCTCGTGCGCCAGCTCGATCAGCTCGTCGAGCACACGCCGGTACCGGGCCGCCTGGTTCATCGCGCCGGCCGCGCGTTCATGGCCGAGGCTCGTCCGCACCAGCGGCCAGCCACCGTTCTCGGGGCCGATCCTGCTCGTCACCGGCACCCGTACGTCGTCGAAGAAGACCTCGCAGAAGTGTGCGTCCCCGGTGAGATCCCGCAGCGGGCGCACACTCACGCCCGGGGCGTGGGCGTCGATCAGGAGGTAACTGATGCCTTCCTGGCGGGAGTCGGGAGGGCCGGTGCGCACCAGCGTGAAGAGGATGTCGGCGATGTCGGCCGAACTGGTCCACACCTTCTGCCCGTTGACGACGTACTCCGCGCCCGCACGGTGTGCCGTCGTGCGCAGTGCGGGGAGGTCCGAGCCCGCCTCCGGTTCGGAATAGCCCTGTGCCCAGACGGTGTCGCCGCGCAGCATGGGCCGCAGGAAGCGCTCCTTCTGCTCCGTCGTGCCGTAGGTGATGAGGGTGGGCGCGGCGATGCCGAGTCCGGTGCCCAGCGGTCCGGGGACCCGGGCTCGCGCGTACTCCTCCTGGTAGCCGACCTGGCGGGTGAAGGACAGGTCCATCCCGCCGTACTCGCGCGGCCAGCTCGGGCCGGCGTATCCGGCGTCGTACAGCGTGGCCAGCCACTTCTTCTGCCAGGCGAGACGCTCGGCGGGGTCCTTGGGTCGTCGGCCCGGATGCTGCTCCGTCAGGAAGGCCCGCAGGCGGGCCCGGAACTGCTCGTCGGTCTCGACCGCTGTCATCGTCATCGCGGAGCCATGCGGATGGCGCCGTCGAGGCGGACGGTCTGGCCGTTGAGGTAGGGGTTCTCCAGCATCTCGACGGCGAGACGGGCGAAGTCGTCCGGGTGGCCGAGGCGCTTGGGGTGGGGCACGGACGCGGCGAGTCCGTCGCGGATGTCCTCGCGCAGCCTGCCGAGCATCGGGGTCTCCATGACGCCCGGGGCGATGGTGTTCACCCGGATCTGCCAGCCGGCCAGGTCGCGGGCGGCGACGAGGGTGATGCCGTGCACGCCGGCCTTGGCGGCGGTGTAGGAGGTCTGGCCGATCTGACCGTCGAAGGCGGCGACCGAGGCGGTCAGGACGACGGCCCCGCGGTCGCCGTCGACGACGTCGTTGCCGGAGAGGCGGGCGGCGGCCAGGCGCAGGACGTTGTAGGTGCCGATCAGGTTGACCCGGACGACCTCTGCGAAGGTCGCGAGGTCGCCGGGGGTGCGGTCGCGGTCGATGATCCGGGTGCGGTCGCCGCCGCGCCCCGCGCAGTGCACGACGAAGCGCAGCGGGCCGAGCTCCTGTGCGGCGTCGAGGGCGGCGCCGACCACGGTCTCGTCGGTGACGTCGGCGGGGACGAAGCGGGCGGCGTCGCCGAGGTCGGCCACCGCCTTGACGCCCTGCTCCGCGGAGATGTCCGCCAGGACGACCCGGCCGCCGCGGTCGACGATCCGACGGGCGGTCGCCAGTCCGAGTCCGGAGGCGCCGCCGGTGACCAGTGCCGAGGCACCGTCGATGTTCACATCAAACTCCTCACAGGCCCAGGGACTTGCTGATGATGGTCTTCATGACCTCGCTGGTGCCGCCGTAGATACGGGTCGCCCGGGCGTCCGCGTACAGCCGGGCGATCGGCGATTCGAGGATGTAGCCGTAGCCGCCGTGCAGTTGGAGACAGCGGTCGACGACGCGGCCCTGCGTCTCCGTGCAGAACAACTTGGTCTTCGCGGCATCGACGGGGCTGAGTTCGCCGTCGACGAGTGCCCTGATCGCCGCGTCCAGCAGCGCCTGGGCGGCTGCCGACTCCGTGGCCATCGCGGCGAGTTCGAACTTCGTGTTCTGGAAGTGGGCGACCGGCTTGCCGAACACCGTCCGGTCGCGGACATAGGCGACGGTCAGATCGATCGCGGCGCGGGCCTGGGCGACGGCACCGACCGCGATGGCCAGCCGTTCCTGGGCCAGGTTGCGGCCAAGATGGGTGAACGCGCCGCCCTCCTCGCCGAGGAGGTTGGCGACGGGGACCCGGACGCCGGCGAAGGACAGTTCCACGGTGTCCTGGACGGCGAGGCCGATCTTCTCCAGCCTGCGCCCGACGGTGTACCCGGGCATGTCCTTCTCCACCACCAGCAGGGACAGGCCGGCGCGCCGGTCGTCCGGGTCGGCGGCGGTACGGGCCACGACGATCACCAGGTCGGCGTGGTGGCCGCCGGTGATGAAGGTCTTGGCGCCGTCGAGCACGTAGTGGTCGCCGTCTCGGACGGCTCGTGTCGTGATGCCCGCGAGGTCGGAGCCCGTGCCCGGTTCGCTCATCGCGATCGCGGTGTACAGCTCGCCCGAGGCCAGTCCCGGGAACCAACGCGTGCGTTGCTCGGCGGCGGCGAGGCCCGTGAAGTACGGGACGACGATGTCGAGATGTGTACGCAGCCCGCCCAGGGTGACCCCGGAGCGGGCGCACTCCTCCTGGAGGACGACGTTGAAGCGGTAGTCGTCCTGGCCGCCCCCGCCGTACTCCTCCGGCACGGCCGTGCCGATGATGCCGAGCTTGCCGAGCGCGTTGAACAGGTCACGCGGGACGAGACCGGCGCGCCGCCAGTCCTCGTACACCGGAAGCACTTCACGGGCGAGGAAGTCCCGGACCAGCAGGCGGAAGTCCTCGTGGGTCTCTTCGAACAGGGTCCGGCGCATCGAAGCTCCTTCGACTCACTCGACCCTATTGAGTATACGTAATTAGCCCTCTCGGTCCAGGGTGATCGGCAACTGCACAGTTCCGATCAGTGCCACCAGGGAATGAGTGCGTCCAAATGCCGCCGCATCCGGTGGCGGGCGACACCGGCATCGCCCTGCACGATCGCGTCGAGGATGCGCTGGTGGACGTGCTGGACCTCGTCGGCGGCCGTGTCACCGGGCAGCGGCCGGTCATGGCCGGACGCGTGCCGGCGGAACAGCTCGGTGATGATGGCGAGGAACAGCGACAGCACCGGGTTCTCGGCCAGGGCCGCCAGTTCGGAGTGGAAGAGGTCGGCCTTGCAGGCGTCGTCGGCCGGTCCCTCCGTGGCCCAGCGGACGGCCTTCGACAGGCGCTCGGCGACCTCCGTGTCCCCCTCGGCATGCCGGGCGGTCACCCTGGCGATGATGCCGAGCTCGATGGCGTTGCGCACGATCCGCAGGTCGTCGGCCGCGACGCCCTGGTATTCGAGGAAGAGCGCCATCGTCTCGATGCTGGCCTGGGACTCGGGCTTCGTGACGATCAGCCCGCCGCCCGGACCCCGGCGCATCCGGGCGACCGAGTGGTATTCGAGGAGCCGGACGGCCTCGCGCAGAACGGCCCTGCTGACGCCGTAGCGGGCCAGCAGGTCGGCCTCCGAACCGAGCACCATCCCGATCTGCCAGCCGCGTGCGGCGATGTCGTCGTGGATCCGCGCGGCCAGGACCTCCGCGAGCTTGGCGCGCGGACCTTCGACCAGCTCGGGCTGGATCACGTTCCCCGCGATCCGCTGCCCACGACGCACCCGGTGCTTCTCGATCCAGGCGGCCACCGACTCCAGGTGCGCGGTGAGCTCCGTCTGCGCGCGTGCGCCGTCGTCGGCGATCACGGCATCGACGACGGCACGGTGGGCCCGGTGCGAAATGTCCTTCGCCGCGTACATCTCCGCCTTGGAGACCCGCCGGGATGTGTGCGCGTACCGGGCGGTGAGGCGGGTGAGGACGTCGATGAACAGGTGCAGCACCGGGTTGCCCGACAGTTGCCCGAGCACCGGGTGCAGCGGGTCCTGCGAGTGGACCGACGGGTCGTCCCGGTGGGCGAGTTCGGCTTCGAGGGTGGCCCGCAGGGTGGCGATCCCCTCTTCGGTGACGCGGTCGGCGGCGAGTCCCGCGGCGATGGGTTCGAGCAGTTGGCGGGCCTCCAGCAGATCCGTGACGCTGGTGCCGACGTACTCGAGGTAGATCACCATGGCGCGGGTCGCCGGTCCGGCGTCGGGGGCGCAGACGATCAGGCCGCCGTTCGGGCCGCGCCGCATCCTGGCGACCTGGTGGTGCTCGACCAGCCGTACCGCCTCGCGCAGCACCGCGCGACTCACTCCCAGCTGTTCCCGCAGGTCCACTTCGGAGCCCAGGGACTCGCCGACGGGCCAGCCCTGGCGGATCACGGTCGCCTCGATGCGTCGGGCGGTCTGCGCGGCCAGCTTGTCGACCGGGTTGCCGGTCTCGCCGTCGGCGGGCTCGCGGTCGACGGCAGTCGCCATGGGCCAACTCCTCCAGGGGGATATTGCGGATCCCCAGTCTATTCGTCACAGGGTCAGGACACTGGCATCCGGGCCAACACCACGCTTAGAGTATCCTCATTTGACAGCTACCCGCGCGACGACAGGGAGCGACAGCGATGCGACCGGAGTCCCCGCCCGAGCTCAAGGCGTTCCGGAGGAAAGTGCGCGCCTTCGTCGCGGAGCACGCACCCGGCGTCAAGACACACTCCGGGGTGCGCGCACCCGAGCCGGCGCTGATGCCGGCGATCCGGGAGTGGACCGCGAAGCTGTACGAGGCGGGCCTCCTGGGGATCGACTGGCCCGCCGAACACGGCGGGCGGCCCGACGCCCATCCTCTGGAGGCGTCCGTGGTCGCCGAGGAGATCGCCCGCGCCCGCACCTGGCCGCCCGTCGGCGCGGCATCGCTGGCTTCGGCCGCCCTGCTCGACTTCGGCACCGAGGACCAGCGGGCGCGCTTCCTGCCCCGCATCCGCGCCTGCGAGGACGTGTGGTGCCAGCTGTTCAGCGAGCCGGAGGCGGGCAGCGACCTGGCGGCGCTGCGCACACGGGCGCGGCGCGAGGGCGAGGGCGACGACGCGGTGTTCGTCGTCGACGGCCAGAAGGTGTGGACGACCAACGGCCAGCATGCCGACCTGGGTTACCTGCTCGCGCGCACCGACGCCGACGCCCCGAAGCACCAGGGCATCACGGCGTTCGCGCTGGACATGCGCAGCCCGGGGGTCGACATCAGGCCGCTGCGCGAGATCACCGGGACCACCGACTTCAACGAGGTCTTCCTCGACGGCGTCCGGATCCCGGCCGCGAACGTCATCGGCCGGGTGAACGACGGCTGGCGGGTGGCGATGAGCAGCCTCGGCCGCGAGCGGTCCGGCGTGGCCGCGCGTGGCGTCGAGTTGTCCGCCGTGCTGGGCGACCTGCTGCGGCTCGCGGAGGACACGCCCGTCGGCGGCCGCCCGGCGCTGGAGGACTCCGCCGTCCGGCAGACGATCGGCGAGCTCGCCGCGAGAGTGCAGGTGAACGCCGCGCTGATCGGCCTCGCGCAGTCGCGGATGCTGCACGGCACGGAGGGGCCGACGGACGCACTCCTGGGCAAGATCTTCTTCAGCGAGCTCAACCACGACCTGGCCGACTTCGGGCTGCGCCTCCAGGGCACGGACGGCCTGCTCACCGAGGACGACCCGGAGGCGGTGGCGGACGGCTGGTGGCAGGACGCCCATCTGTACTCGCGCGCGTACACGATCGCGGGCGGGGCGAACGAGGTGCTGCGCACCCAGGTCGCCGAGCGCGGGTTGGGGCTCCCGAGGGAGCCCCGTCAGTCGGAGCCTGCGACACGGGCTCTCAGGGTGCGCGCCTGAGCAGCATGGCGCCGGACGGCACTCCCCCGCCCGCGGTGACCACGGCGACCCGGGCGTCCTCGACCTGGCGACCGTCCGCGTCGCCGCGCAGTTGCAGCATGGCCTCGCGGACGAAGCCGTAGCCGTGCAGGCGGCCCGCCGAGAGCTGACCGCCGTGCGGGTTGAGCGGGAGGTCGCCGTCCAGGGCGATGGTCTTGCCGCCGGCGATGAAGTCGGCCGCCTCGCCCGGACCGCAGAAGCCGAGGCCCTCGATCCAGGACAGGGCGTTGAACGTGAACCCGTCGTAGAGCAGGGCGACGTCGACGTCGGCGGGGGTGAGGTCGGTGCGGGTCCACATGTGTGCGGAGGGGCTGTGCGACTGCGGCAGGTGGGTCAGGGTGTCCTGGTCCCAGCTGAGCCGTTCCAGGACCGCCGTGCCGACGGCCTCGACGAGGACGGGCGGTCGGGGGCGGTCCTGCGCCGTCTCGACCGCGGAGACGACGACGGCCACCGCGCCGTCGCACGGCACGTCGCAGTCGTAGAGGCCGAAGGGGGTGGTGATCATGCGGGCGGAGAAGTAGTCGTCGAGGGTCATCGGCTCGCGGTGCAGGGCCTCGGGGTTGCGGGCCGCGCCGGCCCGTGCGGTGACGGCGATCGCGCCCAGGACCTCGCGGCCGACGCCGTAGCGGTGCATGTAGTGCGAGGCGTTGCAGCCGATCCACTGGGCGGCCGACATGGCACCGAAGGGCGCGCGGAACTCGAACATGCCGGTGGCGCGCCCGCTGTTGGACGGCCACTGCCCGGACCGGACCAGCGCGCCGTGCGAGGACTCCCACACCGTGCGGAAGCAGAGCACGTGCCGGCACAGTCCGGCGGCGATCGCGAGCATGCCGGCGGTGATCGAACCGATCTGGCCCGGCACCTCGCGAGCGCCGTTGACCCAGGTGGGGCGCAGCTGCAGGGCCTCGGTCAGGGCGGTGACGCCGCCCTCGCTCATGCCGTCGGGGCTCGGTCCGGGATAGGTGGAGAGGCCGTCGATCTCGTCGAGGTCGAGACCGGCGTCCTCGACGGCGGCCAGGCAGGCGTCGACCGTCAGGGACAGCGGATCGACCATCAGGCGCCGGCCCACGCGTGACTGGCCGACGCCGGTCAGCGCGACCCGGTCCTCGTACTTCCGGGGCGAGACCATGGGGCGCACCGCGGCGCGGATGTCGCGCGGTTCGGGCAGTGGGCCCGGACCTTCGGCGGTCGGATCCGGCTCGAACAGCGGTAGGTACACGTCCTGTTGCTGTGCGAAGCGCACCCGGACCGGCATGCCGACGTACACCTCGTCCGTCGCGCAGCCGACGATGTCGGTCGTGAGGCGCGCCCGGTCGTCCTCGACCAGGGCGACCACGGCGACGACGTACGGCGGCGGGAAACTCGGCAGCCAAGCCTGGTGGTTGACGCTGAACCCGACCACCACGGCCTTGCCCGAGACGGGGGCGAGAGCCACCGCGCGGCTGCGGCAGGACGGGCACACCGGCAGCGGCGGGTGGAAACGGCGGTCGCAGTCGGCGCAGTGGGAGATCCGCAGCACTCCGTCCGCGCCGGAGCTCCAGAACCCGGCGCTGGCGAGGGTCGGTCGAGGCAGCGGGCGTCCGGTCGTCACAGCAGCTCGACGATCGTGGCGTTGGCGGTGCCGCCGCCCTCGCACATGGTCTGGAGCCCGTAGCGCAGGTTCTCGCGCCGCATCCGGGCGAGCAGCCGGGTCATCAGGATGGCGCCCGAGCCGCCGAGCGGGTGGCCGACCCCGATGGCCCCGCCCAGCGGGTTGAGCCGCTCGGGGTCGGCGCCGGTCTCGGCCAGCCAGGCCAGGGGGACGGGCGCGAACGCCTCGTTGACCTCGTACACGCCGATGTCGCCGATGGCCAGCCCGGAGCGGTGCAGCACCTTCTCGGTGGCGGGGATCGGGCCGAGCAGCATGGTGATCGGGTCCGCGCCGCTGACCGCTCCGCCGTGGTAGCGGGCGATCGGGGCGAGGCCGAGTTCACCGGCCCGCTCGGGGGTGGTGACGAGGAGAGCGGCGGCGCCGTCGGAGATCTGGGAGGAGTTCCCGGCGTGGATGACGCCGTCCTCCTTGAACGACGGTTTGAGGCCGGCCAGTTTCTCGACCGAGGTCCCCCGCCGCAGCCCCTCGTCCACGGTGAACTTGGCGCCGTCGACCTCGATCGGCACGATGTGGTCGTCGAAGACGCCCGCGTCGATGGCCGCGGCGGCCTTGGCGTGCGATGCGGAGGCGAACTCGTCGAGGCGGGTGCGGCTCAACCCGTAGCGTTCGGCGATCAGTTCGGCGCCCACGCCCTGGCTGAACTCGACCCCGCCGTAGCGGGCCAGAGCGCCGGGCCCGTACGGCTGCCCCGTGGTCCGGTGCGAGCCGAGCGGCACCCGGCTCATGGTCTCCACCCCGCCCGCGACCACGAGGTCGTACTGGCCGGCCATGACGGCGTGGGCGGCCTGGTCGACCGCCTGCTGGCTGGAGCCGCAGGCCCGGTTGACCGTGACGGCCGGGACGTGTTCGGGCCAGCCGGCGGCGAGTACGGCGAACCGGCCGACGTTGCTGGACTGGTCGCCGATCTGGGTGACGCAGCCCCAGATCACGTCGTCCACGGTGCCGGGGTCCACGCCGGTGCGCTCGACGAGGGCGTTGAGCACCTGCGCCGAGAGATCCGCCGCGTGCACTCCGGCCAGTGAGCCGTTGCGCTTGCCGATCGGGGTGCGTACGGCGTCGACGATGACGGCGTCTCGCATGAGAGCTCCTTGAGTTCAGTCGGGGATCCGCGCGGGGGCGCCCTGCACGGGGGCGTCCTGCGCGGGGGCGTCGGCTCCCCAGTCACGGAACACGGCCCGGGTGTCGGCGCCGATGGGCGGGGCCGTGCGGCCGGGGCTCGACGGGGTGGCCGAGAAGCGGGGTGCGGCGGCCGGCTGGACCACTCCGTCGCGGGTGAACAGGCTTGCGCGCGCGGCGAGATGCGGATGGGCGGCGGCCTCGGTGAGGCTCAGGACGGGCGCCACGCAGGCGTCGGTGCCCTCGAACCGCTCCGCCCACTCGCCCCGGGTGCGCTCCGCGAACCGCTTCGTCAGCAGCCGCCGCAGCTCCGGCCACGTCGACCGGTCGTGCTGCCGGTCCGGGTCCACACCCAGGTCGAGCAGTGCGACCAGGCACCGGTAGAACTTGCGTTCCAGCGCGCCGACGGCCATATGGCGGCCGTCCTTCGTCTCGTACACGGCGTAGAAGGGCCAGCCGCCGTCGAAGCGGTTGACTCCGCGCTGGTCGCTCCACTCGTCGCGCCCGAGTTTGGCGAAGGTGCTGGCGAGGAGGTGGGCGGTGCCGTCGACGATGGCCGCGTCGACCACCTGGCCGCGGCCGGTGCGCGCGGCGGCGTGCAGAGCGGCCAGCACGCCGATCACGAGGTAGCAGCCGCCGCCCCCGAAGTCGCCGACGAGGTTGAGCGGGATCTGCGGCGGGCCGCCCGCGTCGCCGATGGCGCCGAGCGCGCCCGTCAGCGCGATGTAGGTGATGTCGTGTCCGGCCGCCGCGGCCAGCGGTCCGTCCTGGCCCCAGCCGGTCATCCGGCCGTAGACCAGACGGGGGTTGCGGGCCAGGCAGTCGTGCGGTCCGATGCCCAGCCGTTCGGTGACGCCCGGGCGGAAGCCTTCGATCAGGATGTCGGCGCGCTCGACGAGCCGGAGGAGGGCGGCGGATCCGGCCGGGTGCTTCAGGTCGAGTACGACCGAGCGCTTGCCCCGGTCGAGGACGTCCGCCGGTCCACCCGCGTCGGGTTCGGCCGCCCGCTCGGGCCGGTCCACACGGACGACCTCCGCGCCGAGGTCGGCCAGCAGCATCCCGGCGAACGGCCCCGGACCGATGCCGCCGAGCTCCACGACCCGGCAGTCGGCGAGGGGTCCGGTCGTCATCGTCAGCGGCCCTTCCAGACCGGCGACCGCTTCTCGGCGAAGGCCGCCGCGCCTTCCCGGGCGTCCTGCGAGCGGAACACCGGCTCGGCGATGTCGAACTGCCGGCCCCACGCCTCCTCCATCGTCCAGTCGGCGGTGGAGCGGGCGATCTGCTTGGTCGCCGCGACCGCCAGGGGCCCGTTCGCCGCGATGGTCCCGGCGAGTTCCAGTGCGCCGTCGAGCGCACCGCCCTCGTCGGTGAGCCGGTTGACCAGGCCGTACGCGGCGGCCCGTTCGGCGTCGATGGGCCGGCCCGTGAGGAGCAGTTCCAGGGCTATCGCGTACGGGATCCGGCGGGGCAGGTGGAGGGCGGCGCCCGCCCGGGCGACCAGCGACCGGGTCACCTCGGGCACGCCCAGCCGCGCCGTGCGGGCGGCCACCACCAGGTCGCAGGCCAGCAGGAGTTCGAAGCCGCCTGCCAGGGCCCAGCCCTCGACCGCGCCGATCAGCGGCTTGCGCGGCGGTGTGATGCTGATCCCGCACAGGCCGCGGCCCTCGATCGCGGGGGTCTCGCCGCGCAGCCACGCCTTGAGGTCCATCCCCGCCGAGAAGGTCCCGCCCGCCCCGGTGAGGACGCCCACCCGGAGCTCGTCCGACTCGTCGAGTTCGTCCACGGCCGCCGCCACCTGATCGGCGACCGCGGCGTCCAGGGCGTTCTTCACCTCGGGGCGGTTGAGCGTGATCACCTGGACCGCGCCACGGCGTTCTACCAGTACTTCGTCCGACACGGACATCTCCTCGGATCGTGCGGTCAGTTTCCGGTCACGGCGAACCGGGCCAGTTCGTGGGCGACCATGCCGTCCAGGTCCTCGGCGGGCGGTGCCGGGAGCTCCACCGCACGATCGCGGGTCGGCAGCAGGACTACGGCCGTGCCTGGGGTGGTGACCTCGCCCCGCTGGTTCTCGCACCGCACCTCGACGTGCACCTCGGCCCGCCCGTCCGTCAGCCGTTTGTCGACGACCGTGCCGCGCACCCAGGTGGTGTCGCCGAGGTAGTTGAACCTGCGGTGCTCGCAGCGCAGCTTCCACAGCCAGCCGTCGTCGCCGATCCAGTCGGTGAGCAGATGGCACAGCCAGGTCTCGCGCATGCCGCCGTAGTCGTAGGGGTTCGGCAGGCCCAACTCCCTGGCGCGCTCGGGTTCCCAGTGCAGGCGCTGGACCGTGTCCGGGATGTTCAGGGAGTTCGGCGGGTAGAGGCCCGGTGCCTTGCGCCGGACCTTCGCGGCGATCCCGAACGCCCCGGGCGGGGTGAGCTGCATGCCCCAGCCCAGATGCCAGACGACCACGTCGGTGGTGGTCAGCGGCCCCTTCACCCGGGGTTGCAGCTCCTCGCCGATCTTCACGTCCTCCCAGTACCGCGGCTCGGCGCCGCGCCGGGTCTCGGTTTCGTACGCGGCGTCGATCTCGGCGAGCTGCCCGGCGGTGTAGGGCTCCTGCGCCGGCTGCTCCTTGGCCCGCTTCCTCGATGTGTGGCGTTCGGCGTTGATCCAGGTGCCGCGCCTCAGGGCGTGCATCTCGCCGCGGCCGTTGGCGTAGAGGTAGTCGCGGACGACGTGCGCGGTGCGCCCGCCGAAGCTGCTGGGCTTGAGGTGGACGCCCACCTGGGTCTGCAACACCCGGCACCGGTCGCCGAGTCGCAGCGGCCGCCACCACTCGAACTCCATCACCGCCTGGTAGGAGCCGAGTCCGGCGAAGGGGTCGCCCCTGAGCAGGGCCTTGGTCCGCGGGTCCGGCGTCGGGGCGGCGTCCTCCCCCATCGTGTAGAGGAAGGTGGGCGGTGCGACGAGCGAGCCCCAGCGGGTGCCGGCCGCATGGTCGGGGTCGCAGTACAGGGGGTTGTCGTCGCCGTAGCCGTACGCGAAGTGGCGTACGCCGTCCCGGGTCACCTCGTGGTTGTGCGGGGGGTTGCGCTGGGGCTGGGGGACGCCGAGGCGGCGGCGGGAACGCTCGACCGCCTCATCGGTGAGCACACCGAAGGTCTCGGCGGACTTCTGCGCCGTCTTCCCGTCGGTCGTCTCCTGTGTGTCCGTCATCGCTGTTCCTCCTCGACCCGCTTCTGCCGGGCGATCCGGGCGCGGACCAGGTCCAGCAGCTCCACGCGGCTGACCTTGCTCGACGGGGTCCGGGGCAGTGCGTCGAGGACGACGATGTGCGCCGGGACCTCGTACGGGGTGAGCCGGGCGCGGCACAGGGCGACGAGGTCGGCGACGTCCGGCGCGGCGGGGCCCGGGACTGCCTCGACCGCCGCGACCGGCACCTCGCCCAGCCGGGCGTCGGGCAGCCCCGCCACAGCCGCCTCCCGTACGGCCGGGTGGCTCTCCAGCACCCGTTGGACGGTCTCCGGCTGCACCTTGAATCCGCCGCGGATGATGGCGTCGTCCGCGCGTCCCTCGATCCAGACGAACCGGTCGGCGTCGATCCGGGCGAGATCGCTGGTGCGCACCCATGCCCGGCGGCCCCGGGTGCTCTGCTCGGTCCGGACCTCCAGCCGTCCGGCCCGGCCGACGGGCAGCTCGGTTCCGTCCTCGCCGGTCACACGCAGTTCGACGCCGTCGAAGGCGCGCCCGGCGCTGCCCGCCTTGCGCTGCCACCACCGCTCGTGCAGCGGCAGCGTCCAGCCGACGACGGCCCCGGCGAACTCGGTGGCCCCGTAGGTCATCAGGACGGGGATGCCGTAGGTGCGGAAGAACGCGTCGGCCAGTTCGGCGGGGCAGGGCGCGGTGCCGGAGGTGACGACCTGGAGGCTCGCCAGCCGCTCCTTGGGCACGTCCGCGTCGAGGACGGCCCGGATGGCCGCCGGGACCAGGCTCGCCGCCCGCAGCCCGTGTCGCTCCACGGCACCCACCCATGGCTCGACCGCGAACCTGGGCATCAGGAGCATGCGGCGTCCGGCGGCGAGACAGGCGAGCGCCCGCCACAGGCCGCCGATGTGCACGAGCGGGGTGGCCACGAGCGAGGCCGACCGCGACAGCAGTCTTTCGGGTTTCGGGGTCTGCCCGCCGGAGACGAGCGCCTGGTCGAGCTGGCCGATGCGCAGGTGGACGCGTTTCGGGGGGCCGGTGGTGCCGGAGGTGAGCATCTCCACGGCGACACCGGGGTTGGCCGGCGCGTCGGCGGGCGCCGTGCCGCCCACCGGCCGCAGGGTGCCGTCCGTGCCCAGTTGCAGGGCCACGCCGTGCGCGGTCACCGCGGCCCGGACGCCTTCGCGGGCCAGGGGTTCGGCGCCGGACACGACGACGGGCGGTGCGCAGCGGGCGATGTCGGCCGCGAGCCGCGCGGCGGGCTGCAGCGGGCTCAGCATCACCAGGCAGCGCCCGGAGGCGATCACCGCGGCGACCACGGCGACGTGCTCGGGACGGTTCTCCAGGACGACGCCGACGCGGCCCCCGGTGCGCAGGCCCGCCGCGTCCAGCGCCTCGACGACGCCTTCTGCGGTCTGTTGGACCTGGCCCCAGGTCCAACACCGGCCGTCGTGCTCGATCGCCTCGGCGTCGGCGGCGGCTTCGGCGAGCAGTCGGGACAGGCGGTCGCGAATACCCACGTGATCAGCCTTCCGTCGCCGAGGGTGCGGAGATTCCGACCAGGTCGGCCAGCCGCTCCCGGTGCGTCGCCGGGCTGCCGAAGAGCTGCTCGGACGACTTCGCGCGCTTCAGGTGCAGATGTGCGTCGTGCTCCCACGTGTAGCCGATGCCGCCGTGGATCTGGACGTTCTCCTTGGCCGCGTGGGTGAAGGCGTCCGCGCAGTACGCCGCGGCGATCGCGGCCGCCACCGGCAGTGCACCCGTGCCCCCGCCCGCCCCTCCTGCCCCGTCGGCCGCCACGGACATCGCGTGGTAGGCCGCCGACCGGGCGGCTTCGACCTTCAGCAGCATGTCGGCGCACTTGTGCTTGACCGCCTGGAACGACCCGACGGGCCGGCCGAACTGCACCCGGACCTTGGCGTACTCCACGGCCGCGTCCAGACATGCCCGCGCTCCGCCGACCTGTTCGGCGGCCAGCGCCACCGCCGCGAGGTCGAGCACCGTGCGCAGATACGCCGTGCCGTCCCCCGCCGGGCCGACCCCGAGGGCGCGGGCGCCGTCGAGGTCGAGGCGCGCCATCCGGCGGGTCGGGTCGAGGGTCTCCAGGCGGGTGCGGGTCAGGCCGGCCGCGTCACCGGCCACGGCGAAGAGTGCGGGTCCGGCGTCCGCGCGGGCGACGACCAGGAGCAGATCGGCGCTGTGGCCGTCGATCACGAACATCTTCGTGCCCGACAGCCGCCAGCCGCCGCCGTCGGGCACGGCCGTGGCGGTCACGTCCTCGACACGCCATGACCCGCCGGCCTCGGCCAGCGCCAGCGTGCCGGTCAGCGAGCCGTCGGCGATCGCGGGCAGCCAGCGCGCCCGTGCCGTGTCGTCGCCGGACGCGGCGAGGGCCTGTCCGGCGAGGGCCACGGTGGCGAAGTACGGCGAGGGGAGCAGGACCCGGCCCAGCTCCTCCAAGACGATCCCCAACTCGACGGGGCTGCCGCCGGAGCCGCCGTACTCCTGCGGCAACGCCAGCCCGTGCAGGCCGAGTTGGTCCGCCATCTGCCGCCAGAGCCGCGGATCGTGTCCCCGCGCGGACTCCATCGAGCGGCGCACCGCGTCGCTGGGCGCCTTGTCGGCCAGGAAGCGGCGTACGGTCGCGCGGAGTTCCTCGTGCTCCTCGGTGAACGCCGCTGTCACGTCGTCGCCTTGGATCGCAGATAGGCGTCGAGGTCCGGGATCCGGGCGCGGTCCACGATCTCGATCCGTACGCCGGAGGGATCCAGGTGGTAGGCGAAGACCGCCGGAGCGCCGTCGACGATCGCGCAGGCCTCCAGGGGGAATCCCGCCTCCTCCAGCCGCTCGGACGTCGCCCGGACGTCGTCGCAGAAGTAGCCGAGGTGGTGGGTCGCGATGCGTTCGGCCGCGGTCCAGGGGGTGCCGGGAATCTCCTGCACGAGCTCGATGTGCGGGGCGTCGAGCGAGTAGGCGTAGCGCAGCCGCAGGACGCGTTCGCCGTCGGCCAGGCGGACCTGGACGTCAGCGGTCATGGTGTCGGTCCACCGGTAGCCCGCGACCTCGCTCATCCGGGCTTTCCCTGCCTCGATGTCCGGGACGACGATCCCGGTGTGGTAGAGATCCGTCGCGCTGAGGGGTGGGGTCATCGCCGGTCACCACTCCAGCCGCAGCGATTTGATGCCGTACATGTTCCCGTGCTGCCACAGCTCCTGGCCGGGTGCGACCCGGTAGTCGGGGATCCGCCGGTGCCACTCCTCGACGGCCACGTTGAGTTCGAGGCGGGCGAGGTGCGAGCCCAGGCAGCGGTGCGGGCCCGAGCCGAACGCGATGTGGTTGGTGGCCTTGCGGTGCAGATCGACTTCCGACGGATTGTCGTACCGTCCGGGGTCGCGGTTGGTGACCGCCAGGGGGAGCATCACCATCTCGCCCGCCTTGACGGGACAGCCGCCGATCTCGACGTCCTGCGTCGCCTTGCGCGCCGGGACGACGAACGAGTAGACGCGGAGGGTCTCCTCCACGGCGGTCGCGATCAGCGACGGGTTGGCGAGGATCTCCTTGCGCTGCTCCGGATGTGTGGCGAAGTGGTACAGCGCCCAGCCGATCGAGATCGGGACGGTGTCGAAGCCGGCCTGGAACAGCAGGATGCAGAAGGCGTGCATGTCCCGGTCGCCGATCGGCTCGCCGTCGATCGTCCAGGTCATGGCGTGGGAGAGCAGGTCGTCGCGCGGTGTCTTGCGGCGCAGGGCGATCTGTTCCTCGAAGTAGGCCGACACCGACCGCATGGCGCTCATCTGCCTGCTGCCGTCCGGGTCTTCGCTGTGCGGCAGGTGCAGCAGTTCGTGGGTCCAGGCGAGGAAGGTGGGGAGGTCCTCCTCGGGCAGGCCCATCAGCCGCATGAAGATCAGCGTCGGGAAGCGGCGCGCGAACTCGTCGAGCACGTCGGCGCCGTCGCGTTCCTTCAGCGCGTCGATCATCTCGGCCGCGACCTGGCGGACCTCCGGTTCGCGGGCGGCGACGGCGCCGGGGGAGAAGTAGCGTCCGAGGAGCCGGCGCCACACGGAGTGCACGGGTGGATCGAGCATCTCCGGTATCCACAGGAACTTCGGGTCCGGTTCGAGCACCGTGACCGACCTGTTGGAGAACGTCCGCCAGTCCTGGAGCGCCTGCTGTACCTCCGGGCCGTCCGTGACGACCCAGTAGCCGCGGGCGATGGTGCTGCGGAACCCGGAGTGGGTGGCGGCGATCTCGTCCCATCGCTGCTGATGGCTGAGGACCGGCCCGCCGAGCCGGTTGTCGAAGTGGTAGGCGGGGACACCGTCATGGCTTCCGTCGGGTTCGAGTGTCCTGCTCAACACGGCTCCTCTCGTCGTACGCCGTCGCGTCGTACGTCCCTCACGTCGTACGTTCGTCTCACGTCGCCGCGCCGTCGATCTTGAGCGCGATCAGTTCGTCCTCGCTCAGGCCGAGTTCGCGCAGGACCTCGTCGGTGTGTTCCGCGAACTGCGGAGCCCGGGTCAGGGAGACCGGGCTCTCGTCGAACTGGACCGGGTTCGCGACCAGTTCACGGTCTGCGCCGTCGGCGTCCACGACGGCGGCGATGAGGCCGTTGGCGCGCAGGGCGGGATCCTGGCCGACCTCCCAGGCGTTCTGCACGGCCGCCCACTGGCCCGCCCCGCGGGAGAGGATCTCGACCCACTCGGCGTAGGGGCGGGAGGCGATGAGATCGGCGACGATCCCGGCGGCCTCCGTGGCGTTCGCCATCAGCTTCTCGGTGCTGTCGAAGCGTTCGTCGCCGCTGAGCTCCTCGCGGCCGGCCAGCTTGCAGAACTCCGCCCAGTACCGGCCGGGTTGGAGCATGGCCAGCTCGATCCAGCGGCCGTCCGAGGTGCGGTAGGCGCCGATGAGCGGGTTGGTGGCCGATCCGTGCCGGGGCGGGGTGTTCATCGGGAGCGGTCCGCCGCTCATCAGGGCGAGGTTGACCGTGAACTGCGTCGCCCAGGCGCCGACCCCGACCAACGACACGTCCACGACGGAGGGCCGCCCGGTCATGGCACGGGAGTAGAGGGCTGCGGCCACGCCGCCGGCGATCGTCATGCCGCCCATCGAGTCGCCGTAGGCGCCGGCCGGCATCCGGTTCATCCGGTCCGCGTCGGGCGGTGTGACCCCGGCGGCGCTGCCGCCGCGCGCCCAGAAGGCCGTGCTGTCGTAGCCGCCCTTGCCCGCCTCGTCCCCGCGGGCGCCGAAGCCGCTGCCGCGGACGTAGATGATGTCGGGGTTGACCGCCCGGACGTCCTCGACGTCGATGCGCAGCTTCGCCCGCGCCTCGGGCAGGAAGTTCGTGAGGAACACGTCGCTCCCGCGGATCAGTTCCTCCAGCACCCGGCGCGCGGACGGTTTCTCCAGTGCGAGGCCCACGCTGCGTTTCCCGCGGTTGGGCCCCTCCATGATCGGGAAAAACGACGACCCCGCGCTGGCGGCCTCGTACCCGAGCACCCGGATCAGCCCCCGCTGGGCGTCGCCGCGTTCGGCGTGCTCGATCTTGATCACGTCGGCACCCCAGTCCGCGAGCACGGCGCCTGCCGCCGGGACGAAGGTGAACTGCGCGACCTCGAGGACCCGCACGCCCTCCATCGGCCTCTGCATCGGACCAACCCCTCCGAGTTCGATCTTCATTGCGCATACCCAATTAGCGAACCGACGGGTCGAGTATGGACCGAGGGGGTTAAAAAGTATACTGTTTTCGGCATGCTGGATTTCTCGATCGACCCCGAGTTCCAGGCCAAGCTGGACTGGGCGGCGGCCTTCGTACGCGAGGAGGTCGAGCCGCTCGACCTCCTGTTCCCGCACGGAGGCGACCCGTACGACACCCGCAACGAGAAGGCCCGCGCGATCCTCCGGCCGCTCCAGGAGCAGGTCCGGGCGCAGGGTCTGTGGGCCTGCCATCTCGGCCCCGAACTGGACGGGCCGGGCTTCGGCCAGGTGAAGCTCGCCCTCCTCAACGAGATCCTCGGCCGCTCCTACTGGGCCCCGACCGTCTTCGGCACCGCGGCCCCGGACACCGGGAACGCCGAGATCCTCGCCATGTTCGGCACCGAGGAGCAGAAGGCCCGGTATCTGCGGCCGCTGCTCGACGGCGAGATCGTCTCGACGTTCTCGATGACCGAGCCCCAAGCCGGCGCGGATCCCAAGGAGTTCGTGTGCCGCGCCTGGCGGGAGGGCGAGGAGTGGGTGATCGACGGGGAGAAGTGGTTCTCCTCCAACGCCCGGTACGCGGCCTTCCTCATCGTCGTGGCCGTCACCGACCCCGACGCTCCCCCGCATGCCCGGATGTCGATGTTCATCGTCCCGGCCGAGACGCCCGGCATCGAGATCAAGCGCAATGTCGGCACCATGGACGAGCGCGAGTCCCTGGACGAGGGCATCCACGCCTACCTCCGCTACCACCGGGTCCGGGTCCCGCTCGACGCGATGCTCGGCGGTCCCGGCGAGGGCTTCGAGGTCGCCCAGGCCCGCCTCGGCGGCGGCCGGGTGCACCACGCCATGCGGACGGTGGGCAAGTGCACGCGTGCCTTCGACATGATGTGCGAGCGGGCACTGTCCCGCCGGACGCAGGGGACCCTGCTGGCCGAGAAGCAGGCGGTGCAGCAGTTCATCGCGGACTCCTGGGTGGAGTTGCAGCAGTTCCGGCTGCTCGTCCTGCACACCGCCTGGATCATCGACACGCAGCCGCACGGCGCGGCCCGCACCCAGATCGCCATGTGCAAGGTCCAGACGGCCAAGGTGCTGCACGACATCGTCCAGCGGGCGGTGCATCTGCACGGCTCTCTCGGCACCACGGGCGAACTCCCGCTCGCGAAGTGGTGGATGGCCGCCCCGAACCTCGCCCTCGCCGACGGACCGACCGAGGTGCACCGCACCACGATCGCCAAGCAGCTGCTGAGGAACTACCGGCCGGCCGAGGGGCTGTTCCCCAGCGAGCACATCCCGCCCAAGCTGGAAGCGGCCCGCAAGCGGTACGCGCACATCGTCGCGGACGACGACCTCTCGGGCCAGGTGAACGCATGAGCGGGTCCGTCGCCGCGTCGGACCTGTTCGACCTGTCCGGCAAGGTCGCTCTCGTCACGGGAGGAAGCCGTGGCCTGGGCCTTGAGATGGTGCGGGCCTTCGCCGCCGCGGGCGCCGATGTCGTCATCGCCAGCCGCAAGGTCGACGCGTGCGAGGCCGCCGCCAAGGAGGTCCGCGACCTGGGCCGCCGGGCCCTGCCGGTCGCCGCGCACGTGGGCCGCTGGGACGACCTCGGCCGGCTCGTCGACACCGCGTACGGGGAGTTCGGGAAGGTCGACATCCTCGTCAACAACGCCGGTATGTCCCCACTGGCGCCCTCGTCGGCGGAGACCGGCGAGGAGCTGTTCGACAAGGTGGTCGCGGTCAACTTCAAGGGCCCGTTCCGGCTCGCCTCGCTGATCGGGCGGCGGATGGCCGAGGGAGACGGCGGCTCGATCATCAACGTCTCGTCCTCGGGCGCGCTGTTCCCGCAGCCGCGGTTCGGGCCGTACGCCGGGGCCAAGGCCGCGCTCAACGCGCTGACCACCGTCTTCGCCCTGGAGTACGGTCCGAAGGTGCGCGTCAACACCATCTCGGCCGGCCCGTTCCTCACCGACGTCTCCAAGGCCTGGTCCGAGGAGAAGCGTCGGAGCACGCGCAGCGCGATCGGCAGACCGGGGCGGCCGGAGGAGATCATCGGCACGGCGCTGTACCTCGCGAGCGACGCCTCCGGCTACACCACCGGTTCGCTGATCCGGGTGGACGGCGGGCTGTACTGACCCCGCCGGACTAGGGCCCGTCCGGCCCGTCCGGCCGGTCCAGTAGTTCCAGCGCGTCCTGGAGCAGTACTGGCAGCGCGGGCAGCATGCGCCGGTGCATGTCCGTCAGCCGCCCGGCCTTCCTCCCCCGTTTGATCAGCAGGGCGGTGGCGGCGGACTCCTTGTACTTGGTCAGCGCCTCGAACCAGTGCATGTCGTGGAGCGGCTCGCCCCGGATCTCCTGGTAGGCGGCGAGGAGTTCGGCCCGGGTGGGCATCCCGGTGGGTTCGTCCGACGGGGCCGCCGGGTGCCGGGCCTCGTCGCTGAAGAAGGTCAGCCAGGTCAGGTCGACCCGGGGGTCACCGAGCGACCAGAGCTCCCAGTCGATGATCGCGTCGACCCAGTCCGCGGCGCAGAGCGTGTTGCCCAGCCGGTAGTCGCCATGGGTGAACACCGGGGTCATCGCGGCCGGCGTCGTGGCGTGCAGCCGCGCCGCGACCGTCTCATGGCCTGCGCGCAGATCGGCGGGGACCGTTGTGAACGCGGTGCTCCAGCGGTCGATCTCGGTGGCGAGCGTGACGACCGGTTCCGCCGCCAGCGCCGTGCTGCGCGGGTCCACCCGGTGCAGGGCGGCCAGCATCCGGGCCGCGTCGAGCGCACGGGAGCGGACCCGGCCGACGGGCAGCGTCCCGCGCGGCGCCAGGACCGGCTCCACGCACTGCCCCTGCACCAGCTCCATGGCCACGAAGGGCGGTGTCTCCGGTGGCGCGCCCGCGTCTTGGAACAGGACCGTCGGCACGCGCACCCCGATCCGGCCGGCCAGTGCCTCCATGATCCGCGCCTGGCGCAGCACGTCCCGGTTGCGGACCGGCGCCAGACCGGGCGGGGCCACCTTCAGCACGACGCGCTCGTAGCGGGCCGGTGCGCCCGACAGCGAGGCCACGAAGGTGAGACTCGACGTACCGCCGGTGAGCGGCTCGAGACCGGTCACCGTGGCATCGGGAACCCAGGTGCGCAGCGCCACGGCCGTGCGCTCCGTCAACTCCGGTATCAGGCGCGTGCTGTTCGCAACGGTACTCACGGGCTCATCCCTGTCTGTCGGAGGCCGGGCGGCGGTGTGCGGTCAGGGCCGCGACGATGTCACGGCGTACGAGCTTGCCGGTCGCGGTGCGGGGCAGTTCGGGCCAGGAGGTGATGCGGTCCGGGGTCTTCGAGCCGCGCAGGGTGTCGCGGACTGCGGCCCGCAGCGCCGCGCCGTCGATCTCCGCGCCGCTCCGGGTGACGACCACGGCCTCGATCCGCTGGCCCCATTCCTCGTCGGGGACTCCGACGACGACCGCGTCGAGCACGTCCGGATGGCGCAGCAGGACGTCCTCGATCTCGGCGGGCGCGATGTTCTCGGCGCCGCGGATGATCGTGTCGTCGGCCCTGCCCTCGATGTGGAGGTAGCCGTCGGCATCGACACGGCCACGGTCGCGGGTGTGGAAGAAGCCCCGCTCGTCGACCGCGGAGCCCTGCCCCGCGTACTCGCCCGAGACCTGTTCGCCGCGCACCCAGATCTGCCCGCTCTCCCCCGGCGCCACGGTCTGACCGGAGAGCGCCCGGACCTCCAGCTCGACACCCGGCACCGGCAGACCGGCCGAACCGAGCCGGGCGCGCACCGCGGGGTCGCCGCTCGCGACGGCCGTCCGGTGCTCGCCCGGGCCCAGGACGGTGATGGTGGACGACGTCTCCGTCAGCCCGTAGGCGTTCACGAAGTCCACGTGCGGCCACTCGCACAAGGCGGTCTCGATCACCCGCACCGGCATCCGCGCCCCGCCGTAGGCGAGCGTGCGCAGCGAGGGGACGGACCGGTCCAGCCCCTCGCCGTGCATCAGACGGGCGAGCATCGTCGGCACCACCATCGCGTGGGTGACCCGCTGCTCCCGTACGAGGCCCAGCCAGCCTTCGGGCGTGAACTGGTCGAGGGTCAGGGCCCGGCGCCCCGCGTACAGGTTCGTCAGCACGTTCGACACGGCGGCGATGTGGTACGGCGGGACGCTGACCAGGGCCGCCTCGCCGGGGTCGGCTCCGGCGAACTCCACCGTGCCCAGGACGTACGACACCAGGTTGTGGTGGCGCAGGACCACGCCCTTCGGTGCGGACGTCGTCCCGCTGGTGTAGATGAGGACGGCCGGGGAGCCGGGCTGCGCCTGATCCTCGTCGACGGGACGGCCGGCGTTCGCCGCGGCCCGGGCGAGCCAGTCGGCGGGACCGCACACCGGCAGTCCCGCGCGGCTCAGCGCCGCGCCGTGCTCCGGGCCGGCGATGCCCAGTGCCCGGGGGTGGTTCGCGAGGAGCGCGTCGAGTTGTTCGTCGCCCAGCCGGTAGTTGACCGGGACCAGGGGGACTCCGGCGCGGGCCGCGGCGAACAGCGCGACCGGCAGGGCCGGCCCGTTCGCCGCGAGGTACACGATCGCGTCGGCACCGGCGGTGCGCACGGCGTGGGCTCCGCCGACGGACAGCTCGCGCAGCCGCCGGGCCGTCAGCCCGTCGTTCGCGCCTCCGATCACCGCCCGGTCGCCGAAACCCTCGGCGGCCATGTCCAGGAGCATCGATATGTTCATGGGCTCGTTCCCGCCCTCTCAGTCCGAGGCCGGGAGCGGTTTGGGGCTCTTCATCGGCAGTGCGACGCCGTTCGCGGCCAGGGTGCCCGGCCCGGGCTTGGTGCAGAGCAGTTCGAGACCGAGGTCGTCGTCGGCGTACCGCTTGCCGAGCAGCGAACCGCCCACCAGTTCGGGATCGGGGGCGCCGGTTGTCGCGGGGCCCGTCCCGCTCCCCTCGGCCATGGCCGTGCCGCCGCAGGTGATCTCCACCTCTTCGTCGGGGCATCGCACGACGATCACCGCCGTCGTGTCGACCGTACTGGCGAGCATCTGCCCCACGCGTGGCCTCATCGCAGCGTCCTCCGCGGTTCTCATGGTGCCGAGTAACTGTGTTGAGCAACTGTGCCGATCAACCCGAAAAAAGTATACTACTTACCTCGATCGCGTCGAGAACGGAGTTGCCGGATGGATCTCGAGACCGTCCTGTTCGAGGTGACCGACCACGTCGCCACGATCACCCTGAACCGGCCCCAGGCCATGAACGGCTTCAACCAGCGGATGCTGGAGGAGTTCTCCGCTCTCTGGCACACCGCCAGGACGGACGACGAGGTGCGCGTCGTCGTCCTGCGCGCCGCCGGTGAGCGGGCCTTCTGCACGGGCATGGACGTGAAGGAGGGCATCGACCGCCATCCCAACGTCTGGTCGCAGACCGACCCCGGCGAGCACCTCTCGCCGAAGCTCAACCAGGTGTGGAAACCCCTGGTGTGCGCGGTGCACGGCATGGCCGCCGGCGGCGCCTTCTACTGGCTCAACGAGGCCGACATCCTGATCTGCTCCGAGGACGCGACGTTCTTCGACCCGCACGTCAGCTACGGACTCACCGCGGCCCTGGAGCCGATCGGCCTGGCCCGCCGCATTCCGCTCGGCGAGGCGTTGCGCATCGCGCTGCTCGGGCTGGACGAGCGCGTGTCGGCCGCGCGCGCCCTGCAGATCGGCCTGGTCAGCGAGGTGCTTGCGCGCGAACGCCTGTGGGCCCGGGCCGACGAGATCGCCCGGATCATCGCGGCCAAACCACCGGCCGCGATCCAGGGGACCGTCCGCGCCATCTGGGAGTCGCTCGACGCGACCCGCACCCAGGCACTGCGCGGCGGGCTGTCGTACACACAGCTCGGCAACCCGATCGGGAAGGCGGAGATCGACCGCTCCGCGGTGCCTCGCGGACAGTGGACACTCCGCTGACGCTCCCCTACCCTCCCTTAAATAAGTGTACTTTTTTAGGGGATGATGGAAGAGGAGGCTCTCATGCGGTTCGGCATGCCCTGGCCCGGCCGGGACGTCGCGAGGGAGGCCGAGCAGGCGGGTGTCGGCGCCTTCTGCGCCGGGGAGTTCGCCGACCACGACGCCTACCTCACCGTGGCCGACATCGTGGCGAACACGGAACACGCCCTGGCGGGCCCCGCCATCGCCTACGCCTTCGCCCGCACCCCGTACGCGCATGCGACCGCCCTGCGCCAACTGCACGCCCGGGCGCCGGGCCGACTCTTCCTCGGCCTGGGCAGCGCCGCGTTCCGGATCAACCGCGACTGGCTGGGCGTACCCGGCGAGCGCCCCGTGGCCCGGATCGCGGAGACCGTCGGCGCGGTGCGGGCCTGGCTGCACGCGGAGAACGGCGAGAAGGTCCGCTACTCGGGTGAGTTCTACGCGCTCGACGCCGATGTGCGGGCACCCGTGCTCGGTCGGCTGGACATCCCCGTCCTGCTCGCCGCGTTCAACACCCGCATGGCCGCCACCGCGGGCCGGGTCGCCGACGGGGTCGTCGGGCACGGGCTGTTCACCTCCTCCTGGTGGAACGACGTCGTACGGCCCTCGGTGGAGCGCGGCGCGAGCGACGCCGCCCCAGGGGCCCGCTTCCTCGAACACGGCTGGATCATCACGGCAGTCAACGACTCCGCGCCCGAGCGTGCCGTCGCCGACGCGCGCCGGATGATCGCCTTCTATCTCACGGTGAAGACGTACGACCCCTATGTGGCCCACCACGGCTGGGAGGGACCGGTCGCCGAGCTGCGGGCCGCGTTCCGGGCGGGCGACACCGACGCCATGGCCCGGGCGGTCACCGACGAGATGGTCACCGAGATCGCCGTCTGCGGAACGACCGCCGAGGCAAAGGACACCCTCGCCCGCCGCGCCGGTTCACTCCCCCGCGATGTCGGCTACTTCGCGCCCCCGAGTTTCCTGGTGGGCCCGAGGCGGCGGGCCGCGTACGCCCGGGCCGCCCTCGCCCTGATCGGCGCGGTACCGGACGTACCAGGACGGCTCTGACGTACGCGGCACGGAAGCGACCGGCCCCGGAGCGTGGCTGCTCCGGGGCCGGTCCGCGGCTTGAGCCGCTTGCCGGGATCGGCTCACGCGTCCTGGGGCAGCGGCGCGAGTTTCCTGCTCTTGTCGAAGTGCACGACGTCGGCGAGCGTGCCGCCGAGGATGGCCGCGCGGTCCTCGTCGTTCACGTCCTCGAAGTTCTCCGCGATGCACTCGGCGCTGTCGCGGAAGGTGCCCTCGGCGTGCGGGTAGTCGTTGCCCCAGATGACCGTCGAGAGGCCGGTGATGTGGCGGGCCTTGACGGCGGTCGGGTCGTCCGCGAACTGCACATGGATCTGGCGGCGGACGTAGTCGGTGGGCTTGAGCGGGTAGGGCCACTTGTCGTTGATCGCGAACAGCCGTCCCATGGAGGGCTGCTCGGTCGCGGGACGGTTGTCGTCCCAGAAGCCGAGCCACCAGTCGGGGTCCTGGCCGGTGCCGGTCTTCCACGCCTTGTCCATGTAGCCCATGAAGGAGACCAGCCAGCCGGCCGTGTACTCGATCAGGTTGAAGTGCAGGTCGGGGAAGCGCTCACACACGCCGCCGCCGACGAGGCTGGCGATGATGCCCTGCGGACCGGCCACGGCCGAGCCGACCGCGCTGCCCATGGTCCGGCCGGCCACCATGTCGTCGGTCAGGTTGCCCTTGCCCATGTTCATGGCGTTCATCAGGCCCCGGACGGTCACCGCCGTCTCGGACACCTCCTCCTTGACCTTCACCCCGCCGGTCGCCACGTGGATGAAGACCGGCAGCCCGTGCGCCTGCGCGGCCGCCCAGACCGGGTCGTACTCCCGGGCGTAGTAGGGCAGCGGCGGGATCTCCGGGAGCAGGATCGCCCCGAGGCCCAGCCGCGCGCACCGCTCGATCTCCGCCACGGCCTCGGGGACGTTCGTCAGCGGGATCGCCGCCGTCGGGCGCAGCCGCTGCTTGTAGGGCAGGTACCGCTCGACGAGGTAGTCGTTCCACACCCGGGCGTGGGCCATGGACAGCTCGTGGTCGTCGGTGAACAGGACGAACAGCGAGAGATTGGGGAACATGACCGAGGCGTCGACGCCGTCGATGTTCATGTCCCGGATGATGTGCTCCGGATCGCCGTCCGGGGTCTCCCCGCCGAGCTGGCGGTACTTGGAGATGGTCCAGCCGTCGAACCCGATGGTGTGGAGCTTCTTGAACTCCGTGTGGCCGCCGGGAACGATCGGCTCCTCGAGGGTGAACTCCTCTTCCCAGAGAGCCCTCTCACGAAGGTTCTTGGGCAGTCGGGTCTTGAAAAGATCGACCGGCTCGATGATGTGCGAATCGCCGGACACGACAAATTCCTTGAACACAGGCGGTACCTCTTTCGAACCTCGTCGTTCGCGTGCCAGAAACGCAACCCGTGGATGACGCCGAAGTTAGCTGTACCGATCGGTCTAGTCAATAATTCAGCATACGAAATAACCTGACGTCTACCACCCAAGAACCTGACAAGCGGCTGACACAAGATCGCGCGACGCCACCCTTCCCGAGCGCATGCAATTCAGTACACTTAAATGGACGCATCCTGCTGACGGTCAGGAGACCCGCACATGACGACGGCGTACGCGTTCTCTTCGCAGCTCTACATCGACGGCCGCCGGACCGACGGCCGGTCGGAGACCGGGATCCTCGTCCGCAATCCGGCGACGGAGGAGATCGTCGCGGAGGTCCCCGGCTCCTCTCCGGCGGATGTGCGCCTGGCCGTCGAGGCGGCGCGGCGCGCCTTCGACGAGGGTCCGTGGCCCCGGATGAGGCCCTCCGAGCGGGCCGCGACCCTGCTGCGCATGGCCGAGGAGATGGAGCGCCGGCTCCCCGAGCTGGCCGCTGTCAACATGGCCGAGGCCGGCTCGGTGCGTTCCCTGGCCGAGTCCCTGCAGACCCGGGTTCCGGTGGCGCATCTGCGGGACATGGCCGAGCGGGTGATGCCGGCCTTCGCCTGGGAGCGCCCGATGGACCCGACGGTCGCGCCCGGCATCGGCATCTCCCAAGGCGTGCTGCGGCGCGAGGCGTTCGGTGTGTGCGCCCTGATCTCCGCCTACAACTTCCCCTTCTTCCTCAGCATGATGAAGGTGATCCCGGCCCTCGCGGCAGGCTGCACGGCCGTGCTGAAACCGGCGCCCGCCACTCCGCTGGAGTCCCTGCTGATCGGCGACTTCGCCGACGCCGCCGGTCTGCCTCCCGGTGTGCTGAACATCGTGACCGGCGACATCGAAGCCGGTCGTGAACTCACCACCCATCCCCTGGTGGACCTCGTCAGCTTCACCGGCTCGGACACGGTCGGGCGCACGGTCTACGCCCAGGCCGCGGCCTCGCTGAAGAAGGTGGTACTCGAACTCGGCGGCAAGTCGGCCGCCATCGTCCGCGCCGACGCCGACCTCGACGGCGCCGTGCGGTCCGCACTGGCGGGCATCACCACCCACGCCGGCCAGGGCTGTTCCCTGCTGACCCGCACGCTGGTGCACGAGTCCGTCCATGACGAACTGGTCGCCCGGCTGGCCGAGGGCCTCGCCCAGGTCAGGGTGGGCGACCCCGCCGACCCGTCCACCACCATGGGTCCGCTGATCAGCGAGGCGCAGCGGGACAAGGTCGAGAAGCTGATCCGCGTCGGCGAGGAGGAAGGGGCGCGTCTGGTCTGCGGCGGCGGGCGGCCGCCCGGTCTCGACCGGGGGCACTTCCTCGAACCCACCCTGTTCGTCGACGTCACCAACGAGATGACCGTCGCGCGCACGGAGTTCTTCGGGCCCGTCGGCGTCGTCATCCCGTTCCGCACCGACGAGGAGGCGGTACGGATCGCCAACGACAGCCCCTACGGTCTCGCCGGCGCCGTGTGGAGCGCCGACACCGTGGCCGCGTACGAGATCGCCGCCCGGGTCCGGGCCGGGGGCGTGACCATCAACGGCGGCAGCGCCGGGGTGAGTCCCCGGACCGCGTTCGGCGGGTACAAACAGAGCGGACTCGGCCGGGAGTGGGGCGCGTTCGGGCTCGACGAGTACCTGCAGACCAAGGCGGTCAGCTGGGCGGCACGCTGATCCGCGCACCGCGCAGCCTTCAGGGACGCGGGGAACTGCGCGACCGGCCACAGCGGACCCGCGCCCGACCGCTGGACCGTCACGCCCTCACACCGTCACACCGTCACACCGTCAGGACCATCGCCGAACCCATGCCGCCGCCCGCGCACATGGCCGCGACCGCGATCCCGCCGCCGCGGCGGCGCAGTTCGTGCGCCAGGGTGACGACCATCCGGGTGCCCGTGGTCCCGATCGGGTGGCCGAGGCTGCATCCGCTGCCGAACGGATTGACCCGCTCCGGATCGAGTCCCAGCTCCCGGGTGGCGGCCACGGCCACTGCGGCGAACGCCTCGTTGACCTCGAAGAGGTCGACGTCGTCGACGCCCAGCCCGGCCCGGTCGAGGGCCTTGCGGATCGCGGCGATCGGCGCCAGCCCCGTCTCGACGGGGTCGACTCCCACGCTCGCCCAGGCCCGTACGGTCGCGAGGGGAGTGAGCCCATGGGCGGCGGCGAGGTCCGCACCGGCGACGACGACCGCGGCCGCCCCGTCGTTGACGCCGCCGGCGTTGCCTGCCGTGATGGAGAAGCCGTCGATCTCGGGGTGCAACGGCTTGAGCGCCGCCAGCTTCTCCCGGCTGGTGTCGCGCCGCGGATGCTCGTCGCTGTCGAACACCGAGGTCGCCCCGTCCCTGCCGGTGACCTCCACGGGCACGATCTCGTCGGTGAACCGGCCCTCGTCGACGGCGTGTACGGCCCGCTCGTGGGAGCGCAGCGCCCAGGCGTCCATCTCCTCCCGGGTGAGACCGAGGAGTCGGGCCGTGTTCCAGCCGACGAGGACCCCCATGTCGTTGTTGGGCGCCTCGGGCGTCGGGACATGGGACGGCGGCATCCAGGGGTCCTGCCAGTCGTCGGTGCCCGGGATCCGCCACCGGGCCACCGGCGCCGTGGACGACGAGTGCGTGCCGCCCGCGACGACCACGCGGTCCATTCCGGCGCGCACGCTCGCGGCGGCGGTCGCCACGCTCGCCAGGCCGGAAGCGCAGTGCCGGTTGTTCGCGAGCCCCGGGACATGCGTCAGCCCGGCCCGGAGCGCCGCGTACCGGGCGATGTCGCCGCCTCCGGCGAGCGATTCGCCGAGCACGACGTCGTCGATCGTCTCAAGGAGCAGCCCGCTGCGCCGGGCGGCCTCGCGCACGACGAGGGTGGCGAGGTCGAAGGAGCTGGTGTCTCGCAGGGCGCCCCGTCGGGCGGTTCCGATCGCGGTGCGGCAAGCGGACAGGAGTACGGCGTCAATCATGAAATTCAGCGTACTCAATTAAGCGGTCGCCCGTAAGTACAGGCGGTGGTTGAGCAGTTCACCTCGACCCTGACATGAAAAGAGGATACCTTGTTGTGATGGACTTCGAGCTCAGCGAGGAGCAGGCCATGCTGCGCGAGGCGTCGCGCGCCCTGCTGGCGGACCGGGCCCCGATCGAGCGCGTCCGGGCATGGCTGGACGCCGACCAGGACGTCGACCCCGATGTGTGGCGGCTGATGTCGGACCTCGGGTGGCCCGGACTGGCCGTGCCCGAGGAGTACGGCGGCGCGGGCCAGGGTGTGGTGGAACTCGCGCTCGTCGCGGAGGAGATCGGGCGGGCGCTCGGGCGGGGTCCGATCGTGCCCACCGCGATCGTCGGCCGGGCACTCGCCGCCTGGGGGCCGCCCCGGCTGCGGGCCGAGGTGCTGCCGGCGCTCGTGGCCGGATCGGACCGGGCCACCTGGGCCTTCGCCGAACCTCGCCTCCCGTGGACACTCGACGGCGTCCGGTCCACCGCCCGCGCCGACGGCGACGCGTTCGTCCTGGACGGGGTGAAGACGGCCGTGCAGGACGCGGGCGGTGCCCGCCGGCTGCTCGTCACCGCACTCCACGACGGCGTCCCGGCGTCGTTCCTCGTCGACCGCGAGGCCCCGGGGGTCACGGTCCGGCGGCAACGCGTCCTCGACCCGACCCGCTCGTTCCACGAGGTCCGGCTGGCGGGCGTACGCGTCCCGCGCGAGCGCCGCCTCGGCTGCGGACCCGCCGAGATCCAGCGGCTGCTCGACGAGGCGTCGCTGCTGCGGTGCGCCGACGCGCTCGGGGTGATGGACCGCATGCTGGAGCTCACGGTCGAACACACCCGTGCCCGGGTGCAGTTCGGGCGGCCGATCGGCGCGTTCCAGGCCGTCAAGCACGCGTGCGCCGACATGGCGCTGCTCGTCCACGCCTCCCGCGCCGCCACGCACCACGCGGCGATGGCGGCCGACGCCCGCGCCGACGACGCCGCCCGGGCGGCCTGTGCCGCCGCCTCGTACGTCTCGGCCGGGGCCGGCGAGGTCGCGGGCCGGGCGCTCCAGCTGCACGGCGGCATCGGCTTCACCTGGGAGCACGACCTCCACCTCCACCTGCGCCGCGCCAGGGCCGACAGCGTGCTGTACGGCGACGCCGCCGTACACCGCGACCGGCTGTGCGCTCTCCTGCGACCGGTTCCCGCGTCCGCCTGAGCAGAAAGATCCGAAAGGTTCCCGATGGAGATCAAGGGCAAGAAGGCCGTCGTGTTCGGCGGCGCCTCCGGCATGGGCCGGGCCACCGCCGAACTGCTGGCGGCCCGCGGCGCCGAGGTCGCCGTGCTCGACCGTCCCGCCTCGGCCGGGAAGGAGGCAGCCGCCGCGTTCGGCGGGAGCTTCCACCCCGTCGACGTGACCGACTTCGAGGCGACCGCGAGCGCGTTGGACGCCGCCGTCGAGGCACTCGGGGGGCTGCATGTGTCGGTCACGACGGCGGGCGGCGGCAGTGTGCGGCGCACGCTCGGCAAGGACGGGCCGCACGACCTGGAGACCTTCCGCCGGGTGCTCGACCTCAACGCCGTCGCCACCTTCAACATCAGCCGGCTGGCCGCCGCGCACATGAGCCGCAACGAGCCCGAGGAGCCCGACGGCGAACGGGGCGTCATCGTCAACACGTCCTCGATCGCCGCCTTCGAGGGGCAGATCGGCCAGGTCGCCTACTCGGCGGCCAAGGCGGCGATCGCCGCGATGAGTCTCACCATGGCCCGCGATCTCGGCTCGCTCGGCATCCGTGTCGTGGCCATCGCGCCCAGCCTGTTCGAGACGGGCGCCACCGAGAAGATCCCCGCCGAGACGCGGGCCGCACTGGTGAAGGACGCCGCGTTCCCACGACGCCTGGGCCGACCGGTGGAGTACGCCAAGCTGGCCCTGGCCGTCGTCGACAACCCCATGCTGAACGGCCAGTGCCTGCGCCTCGACGCCGGCCAGCGCTTCGGACCGAAATGAGGTTCACCATGCCCGACACCACAGAGCACCGGGGCAAGGTCGCCCTCGTCACCGGGGGCGGCCGAGGCTTCGGCAAGGCGTTCGGCGACGCGCTGTCGGCCCTCGGCGCGCATGTCGTGCTCGCCGACATCGACGGCGCGGCCGCGACCGAGGCGGCGGCGGAGCTCACCGCCAAGGGCCGCAGCGCGAGCGGGGTCGCCTGTGACGTGGCCGACGAGGCCGCGGTCGACGCCGTCGTGCGCGAGGTCGCCGAACGTCACGGCGGACTCGACGTCCTGGTCAACAACGCCGGCCTGCACGCCGCCTACAACAGACCGTTCACCGAACTCGGCCTGACCGCCGTGCGGCGGGTGTTCGACGTCAACGTCATGGGCGTCGTCATCTGCTCGCTCGCGGCCCGGGAGGCGATGAAGGGCCGCGCCGGCGCCTGCATCGTCAACATCTCGTCGGCGGCGGCCTACGCGAACCGAAGCGTCTACGGCGTGTCCAAGCTCGCCGTGCGAGGGCTGACCGTGTCCTTCGCCCGCGAGTTCGCCGCCGACGGCATCAGGGTGAACGCGATCGCGCCCGGGCTGATCCTCACCGACACGGTGCGGGCCCAACTGTCCCCGGCCGAGGCCGACCGTGTCCTCGGGGAGCAGATCCTGCGGCAGGCGGGCCGGGAACAGGACATCGTCGAGGCCCTGCTGTACCTGGTCTCGTCGAAGGCGTCCTTTGTCACAGGGGAGACGCTGCGCGTGACGGGCGGATTCGCGCTCTCGGTCTAGCCGCAGGCGTGTCGGGCCGCAGACGTGTCGGGCCGTTCTACACGGTCACCGGTTCGTTCTCCGGCTTCCCGGCCAGTTCCTGCTCCTCGTTCGTGATCGCCTTCAGCAGCACGTACGGCGTGGCGATCTTCCACAGGGCGTACGCGATCGAGGGGACGATGTTGGCGAGCAGTCCGTTCCAGGCGAGCGGCCCGTCCTGGTTGAGGAAGACGAACGCGCCCGGGATGAGCGTCACTCCCAGCACGACGCTGAGCCAGCCGTACCAGCGTGGGAAGAGCGGCTTCTCCCGGGTGTGGTCGATGAACGCGGCGTATCCGATCGACCAGACCTGGAGGACGAATATGCAGGCGTTGCCCACGAACATGAGCCAGAAGGTGTCGACCATCGCGGTCAGGACGTCGACGGAGTGGGCCTCCGGCCGGTAGGCCGCGGCGGCGAGGATCGCGAGCGGGAAGAAGAACCCGATCGGGGCCACCACGCCCGTGGTGAGCTGGATCATGGACAGCAGCCCCCAGCCGCCCTCGACCCGGCGCAGCTGCATGCTCGTCACGACGACGTACGGGTACTCGAACGGGACGAGCAGAACCATCAGGGCGACACAGGTGAGGATCCCCGTGCGGTGGTCCTTGAGGAAGGCGACGACGTCCTCGGGGCTCTCCGTCGGGCTCATGGGCGGCGTGAGATGGCCCACGGCGAACGCGACGAGGAATCCCACGAAGAGGATGACGCCACACCACGCCGACACTCTTTGAAGTCTTATGTGCAGGTCTTTCTTCATTGCGGCTCCCTTGTGTGCCGACCGGTTTCCACCGGTGTCTATCGGTGTCTATCGGTGTCTACCGACCGATCTCGTCCCAGCCGACGAGCCTGTCCATGAGCACGGTCGTGCTCGACAGGTAGTCGCCGTATCCGCTCCGGAAGAACAGCAGCGGAGTCTTCATCGACTCGACGCGCAGGTCCCGTACCCGCCCGACGACCAGCAGGTGATCGCCGATCTCGACGACCTGCTCCACCGTGCAGTCGACCCAGGCGACGATGCCGTCCAGCACGGGATTGCCCAGGCCCGACGCCTGCCACGGCGCGCCCTCGAACCGTTGCCCGGCCGGACGCGTCGCCAACTGCCGTGACAGGCGTTCCTGGTTGCCCGCGAGCGCGTTGGCGCAGAAGCGGCCCGCGGCCCTGATCGTCCGCAGGGTCGTGGAGGAGCGGTCGGCGAGGAAGGACACCAGGGGCGGGTCGAGCGACACCGAGGTGAAGGTGCCGACGACCATGCCGTGCGGCCGTGCCTCGCCGTCCGTGGTGGTGATCGCGACCACGCTCGTGGGGAAGTTGCCCAGGACTTCGCGGAACCGTCGCCCGTCGATCGCATGCGCGTCCGCGTCCGCCGTCCGGGAGTGCGTCGCGCCCTCGCTCATATCAGGATGCGCATCGACTCGGGCAGCTCCAGGCCCATCGCGGCCAGGGCGTTCGAGTGGTAGGCCGCACCGGGGACGTGGATCATGTGCCCCAGTCCTGCGTGCGCGTCCCGCCAGAACCTCTGCATCGGGTTGCTGCGCCGCATCGCGTTCCCGCCGGACCGCGCGAAGATCTCGTCCAGGGCGGAGACGGCCCGCCAGGCACAACGGACCTGGTTCCGGCGTACGTTGGCCCGGTCCTCGATGGTGATGGGCTTGCCGGCCTCGACCTGGTCGTACAACCGGCTGATGCCTTCGATCAGTTGCACCCGGGAGGCGGCGATCTCCGCAGCGGCCTCGCCGGCGGCGTAGAGCACGTACGGGTCGTCGCGCACCTGGACGCCGGTCACGGCGACCCGGTCCTTCTGCTGGGCCAGGTGGAGGGCGAGCGCACCCTCGCAGATGCCGATGACCGCGGCGGTGATGCCGAGCGGGAACATCGAGCTGAAGGGCAGCTTGTACAGGGTGTCGGTGAGGCCGATGGCCTCGGCGGCGGCGCCGTTCTGGACCGCCTCCTGCTTGATGACACGGTGTTCGGGAAGGAACGCCTTGTCGACGACGACGTCCTTGCTGCCGGTGCCGGAGAGCCCGACCACGTCCCAGGTGCCGTCGATGATCTCGTAGTCCGAGCGGGGCAGCACCACGTGCAGAACCGTGATGGGCCCGGCGGGCTTCCCCTTGCCGTCCCCGAGGAAGGCGCCGAGGAAGTCCCACCGGCAGTGGTCGCTGCCCGAGGAGAACGGCCAGCGTCCGCTGAGGACATAGCCGCCCTCCACCGGGTCGGCGATGCCGTTGGGCATGTAGGGCGAGGCGATCCAGGTGTCGGGATCCTCGTCCCACACCTCGTGTGCGAGCCGGGGGTCCATCTGGGCCAGTTCCCAGGGATGCACCCCGACGACACCGCTCACCCAGCCCGCGGCCCCGTCGTACCGCGCGACCTCCATCACGGCTTCCGCGAAGTCCCGGGGATGGGCGCCGAACCCGCCGAACTCCTTGGGCTGCAGCAGCCGTACGACCCCTGCGGAACGGAGCAGTTCGACGGTCCGGTCGCTCAGCTTGCCGAGTGACTCGTTCTCGTCGGCGAGCGCGGCCAGTTCGGCGCCCAACTCCTCTACACGGCCGACCACTTCATGCGTCACTCCGCACACCTCCTGGTGACTGATCCATCGCCTGCGCCGCGCGTCGCCGGCGGCGGGATGGCCTCAGTGTCGGGGCGCTGGACGGGCCCCCGCTGGGCACTTTCCGCTGACCGGGACAGTGCGTCGGCCTCGGCGCGTGACGCGGGGGCGCAGTGCGGCGACGGAGCGGCCCCGCAGGGCGGAGAGCCATACGCCGGCGCCGTAGGAGAGGTCGTCGAGGCGGCGGGCGATGCCGTAGCGGAGGGGGTCGAGAGTGGCCTGATCACGTCGGTACTCGAGTGCGGCGTCGGCCAGGGCGGCGACCGCCGTGGCCCGGCGCACCCGGCGGGACATCATGCAGCCGACGGCGGTGAGCGGCCACCAGTGGCGGGTCAGCAGTGCGGAGGTCTGTGTCAGGGTGCCCAGCGCGCCGTTGACGGTGAGCCGCACGGCCAGCCGGCCGGGGTGCCGGGTCCCGTCGAGCTTGCGGGCGATGCGCACGGCGACGACGCCGAGGACGGCCCCCGCGACCGGCGCCGACCAGCGCCGCTGGGCGAGCAGCGCGGCGGCGAACGCCGTGCTCCACGGGGCGAACACGGCGGGTGCGATGCAGTCGGGGTGCCGCGCGGCGAGGGGCTGGGCGCCGGTGCCGTAGACGGCCTTGCGCAGCAGCCAGTCCCCCAGGCGCACGCGGTGTTCGTGGGCGGCCCGGACGGTGGGCTCGTAGCGTACGCGTCGGCCCGCTTCGATCAGCCGCCAGCACAGGTCGACGTCCTCACCGACCCGCATGCTCTCGTCGAAGCCGTCCGCCAGCGCGTCGACCCGCGCCACGACACAGGCCGAGGACGCCCACGAGACAGGAGTCCCGGGTCGTACCGAGGCCGGGTGGGCGCCGAGGTCGAGCGAGGACCGGGAGTTCTCGTACCGTTCGATCCAGGTCGTGGCGGCGGCGGTGGACAGGCCGGTGATGCGGGGGACGGCCAGGGCGACCCGCGGGTCGGCGAAGTGCCGGAGCAGGGTGGGGACCGTGTCGGGGTCGAGCACGATGTCGGAGTCGGCGAACACCACGTACGGGGTGGTGACCAGGCGCAGCCCGGCGTTGCGCGCGCCGGCGGGTCCGACGTTGGCGGGCAGGGCGACCAGGTGCGCACCGTGGTCGGCGGCGACGGCCGCCACGGCCGCCGGGTGCCGTGAGGCGTCGTCGACCACGATCACGGGGGTGTCCGTGCCGATGCTGCCCAGCAGCCGGTCCAGTTGACGCGCCCGGTCGCGGACCGGTACGACGACCGTGTACCGGGGGTCGGCGGGCGTCGGGAGCGCGGCGACGACGGGATGGGCCATGCCGGTGTCGAGCAACCGGTCGGCGAGGAGCGCGCTCGCCGCGTCCCGCACGGGGAGCGTACGGCCGACGAGCAGTCCACGCGCCCTCGGGGTCAGCTTCAGCAGCCGGGTCGGAAAGCCGCCCAGGAGGGCCCGGCCGTCGTCGACCACCCGGGTGTGCCGGTCGAGCTCGACGACGAAGCCGAGGGGAAGCGTCATCGGCGTACGGCCTGCGGCGAACCGGATGAACCGGACGACCCTGATGGCCCGGATGAACCGGGCGTGCCGGATGTGCCGGGCGGGCGGCCGGGTTCGGTGAGGCGGCCCCGGTCGTCGACGGTCCAGTCGGTGATCCGGCGGACGGTCGCGGACACCGTCGCGTCCATTGCCCGGCGTCCCTCCTCTGCGCAGGCTCCGGCGGGATCGCCGAGCACGCCGGAGGGCGAGACCGCGCGGACTCCGAGCGCCATCAGGTCCGGCAGGAGGACGGCGAGCGGTCGTGTGTCACCGGCGGTCGCGCGGTCGAGTCGTACCCGCTCGGGCGCCAGGTGCAGCATCAGCGAGGTCTCGGTGCGGCCGGCGTGCGCGTCGCCGCCCGGCACCGCGCAGCCGGTCCAGGCGAGGTCGTGGCCCTCGGCGCGCAGCTGAGCGACGGCCGAGTCGAGGGCGGCCGCGTTGCCGCCGTGGCCGTTGACGAACACGACGCGGCCCGCCCACAGGGACAGCGAGCGGGCCAGTTCCACGATCACCGCGTGCAGCGCCTCGTGCCCGATCGAGACGGTCCCCGGGAAGTGGGCGTGTTCGCCGCTGGCGCCGTAGCCGAGGGGCGGCGCGACCGCCGACGGGCCGTACGGTCCCGTGGCGAGGGTGTCGGCGGTGCGCCGCGCGACGGCGTGGGCGACGACGGTGTCGGTGTCGAGCGGCAGATGCGGTCCGTGCTGTTCGGTGGACCCGACCGGAACCAGGACGAGCGCGCCGGACGGCACGGCCGGCCAGACCGTGTCGGCCAGCGCTCGGGACGCGGCCTGCTCCGGCATGCTCAGCCGACCGGCGCCCCGGCGCCGGCCGGGGTCGTCGCAGGAGCCGTCGGCACGTCCGCGCCGCCCAGGGTCAGCGGGAAGCCCGGGGGTATCACCAGGTCCGCGGGCCCCAGTTCGTGGACGGAGGAGTGTCCGAGGCCCAGGACGGCCGAGTCGAGCCCGCCGCGCATGATGTCCAGCACGTTCTCGACGCCGGCCTGTCCGTTCGCCGCGAGGCCCCAGAGGTAGGCACGGCCGATGAGGACCGCGCGGGCGCCCAGGGCGAGCGCCTTGGCCACGTCGCCGCCACGGCGGACACCGCCGTCCAGCAGGACTTCGACCTGGTCGCCGACCGCTTCCACGATGGACGGGAGCACCCGGACGGTGGCCGGCGTGGTGTCCAGGTTGTTCCCTCCGTGGTTGGACACGGACAACGCCGACACACCGGCGTCGACCGCCCGCTTGGCGTCGTCCACCCGGGTCACGCCCTTGAGGAGGAACGGGCCGCCCCACTGCGCACGCAGCCATGCGACGTCCTCCCAGGTGGGGGGCGGTGTCTGCATCCACTCGCCGTAGGCGCCGAAGAAGGTGGGGGCCGGGCTGCCGGGAGCGCTCAGGTTGGGCACGGTCAGGTCGGGGAGCCGGCCGGACCTGGCGTACTTCCACAACCAGCCGGGCCTGGGCAGCACATCGGGGGCGAACCGCAGCATGGCCTTGAGGTCGAGCTTGTCGGGGATGGCTGGGCTGCCCCAGTCGCGGCCGTGGGAGAAGGACCAGTCGAGGGTGACGATGAGCGCCTTGGCGCCGGCCGCCCTGGCCCGGTCCATGCGCTGCACCATGGTCTCGCGGGTGCCGCTCCAGTACAGCTGGAAGAAGACGTCGGCCTCGGTGGCGGCGACGTCCTCGACGCTGCGGCTCGCGAACGAGCTGAGGCCCATGACGACGCCCCGGCTCGCGGCGGCGCGAGCGACGGCGACCTCGCCCTCGGGGTCGACGGCCTGCACGCCGGTCGGCGAGATCAGCACGGGCAGCGCGGTGGGCACCCCGAGCACGGTCGTGGACAGGTCCCGGTCCGCGTGGTGGCCCACGACCCGGGGGGCGAAGCCGAGTTCGGCGAAGGCGGCGAGGTTGGCGTCGAGCGTGCGGCCGCGCTCCGAGCCGGCGACGAGCGCGCCGTACACCGAGCCGGGCAGCCGCCTTCGGGCCCGCCGCTGTGCCTCGGCGACCGTCTCGAACCAGGCGTTCCTAGGCATGTGCCGTGTCCTTGCTTCCGGTAGGTGTTCCGGTCGGTGTGAGGTCCAGCCCGGCCAGCGGGTTCTCGTCGCAGGCGCTCACCGGCGGCCGCGGGGTGAGGACGAGGTCCACGGGGGCGCGCCGGGAGTGGTCGCCGGAGGGTCTGGGCGCCCGGGTCCGGTCGCGTCGGGCCAGCTCCCGCTCGCCGTGGCCCTGGACGCACTCGGGGTCGGGGCCGTCCAGCGGGAGCCCGGTGAAGAACTTGGCGGCCATGCAGCCGCCCTTGCAGGTGTCGTAGAACGCGCAGGACGCGCAGGCGCCGCCGTGCTGCGGGGCGCGCAGCCGCGCGAACAGTTCGGCGTCGCGCCAGACACCGCGGAAGCCGCCCTCCTCGCGGACGTTCCCGGCGAGGAAGTCGTCGTGGATCGCGAACGGACAGGCGTAGACGTCGCCGACCGGGTCGATCAGGCACACGACGCGTCCGGCGCCGCACAGGTTGAGGCCGGGCAGCGGCTGCCCGTAGGCGGCGAGGTGGAAGAAGGAGTCGCCGGTCAGCACGTCGTCGCCGTGGGCCGACAGCCAGTCGTACAGCTCGCGTTGCTGCGCGGCCGTGGGGTGCAGCTCGTCCCAGACGTCGGCGCCGCGCCCGGAGGGGCGCAGCCGGGTCAGGCGGAGCTGGGCGCCGTAGCGGTCGGCGAGGGCCTTGAAGGCGTCGAGCTGGGGGATGTTGTGCCGGGTGCAGACCACGGAGATCTTGAAGTTCTGCATCCCCGCGGCGGCCAGGTTCTCCAGCGCCCGGAGCGCCGTCGTGTACGAACCCGGCCCGCGTACGGCGTCGTTGACCTCGGCGGTGGCGCCGTCGAGGGAGATCTGGACGTCGACGTAGTCGTTGCGGGCGAGGCGCTCGGCGGCTTCGGGGGTGATCCGCACCCCGTTCGTGGAGAACTTCACGCCCACGTGGTGGGCGGTGGCGTGGTCCAGGAGTTCCCAGAAGTCCGCGCGGACGGTGGGCTCGCCGCCGCCGATGTTGACGTAGAAGACCTGCATGGCCTCCAGTTCGTCGATGACGGCCTTGGCCTCGGCGGTGCTCAGTTCGCGCGGGTCGCGGCGGCCGGAGCTGGACAGGCAGTGCGCGCAGGCGAGGTTGCAGGCGTAGGTGAGTTCCCAGGTGAGGCAGATCGGCGCGTCGAGCCCTTGCTCGAACAGGTCGACCAGCCGTGGCATACGGGTCGTGCGGGCGCTCATGGGGTCCTTCCGACGACCATCGACGACTGGACGAGGGCGGCGAGGGCCCGGCCGTAGCGAGGCAGCTCGTCCTCTGCAAGACCCGCGGCCCGGCAGGCGGCGCGCGCCGTGGGCTCGTGGGCGAGGGCCTGGACGACGGCCAGGAGCCGCCGGTCCTTGAGGAACGAGAGCCGGCGGGTACCGAAGTGGTAGAGCAGCGCGCCGAAGGGTTCCGGCCGCACCGAGACCTGCGGATGCAGGCCCCAGGCGCGGTCGAGGTCCATCTCCGTCATGCGGCGGCGCCTAGTAGACGCCGCACATGCCGTCGATGGAGATCTCCTCCAGGAGATCCTCGGCTTCGATCAGCGGGGCCATGTCCGCGGCCCGATCGGCCTCGGACTCCGTCTCGGCGGCGGCCCCTTCGGGCAGGGCGGTGCGGAGCTCGTTCATGCGACTCTCCCTCGGCATCGGCGACCGACGGTAGGTCACCGGCAGGCCGCGTACGTGCGCCGGTCCCGGCCAGTGGAACGGGCCGTTGCGCGGTGCGGTCACCGTGTGTTGAATCCCTGGCCCATGGAGCCGACCGAGCACGGGCGCGGCCGGGCACGCGCCCCGGACGTCATCGTCGTGGGCGCCGGGGGCAGCGGCGCCGCCCTCGCGGCCCGGCTCAGCGAGGACCCCGGCCGCACGGTCCTGGTACTGGAGGCGGGTCCGGTGCCGCGGCAACCGTCGGCGTTCGCACCCGGGTTGCTGGACGCACGGCTCGTCCCCGGCGCACAGCCGGGACACCCGGCCCTGCGGCCGTACGCCGTGCACCTCACGCCGACGCGTCCGTACACGGTCGTCCGGGGGCACGGGCTCGGCGGCTCGACGACCGTCAACGGCGGGTACTTCGTCCGTGCCCGGCGCGACGACTTCGACCGCTGGGCGGCCGTGGGCGGCGCCGCCTGGTCGTACGAGCGGGTGCTGCCGTTTCTGCGCGCTCTGGAGACCGACCTCGACCACGGCGCCGATGCGCTGCACGGTGATCGCGGGCCGGTGGGCGTACGCCGCACGGAGCTTCGGCATCCTGCCGCCGTCGCGTTCCGGGCGGCCGCCCGCCGGCTGGGCTTTCCCGCGGAGCCGGACAAGAACGCCCAGGACCCGCCCGGATTCGGACCCGTGCCGTCCAACGCCGTGGACGGCGTGCGCGTCAACACCGGTATCGGCTACCTGCTGGGCGCGCTCGGCCGTCCCAACCTTCTGGTGGAAGGGGACAGCACGGTCCTGAGGGTCGTCGTCGAGCGTGGTCGCGCGGTCGGCGTGCTGGTGGAGCGAGACGGACACCGCGCAGTCGTCCTCGGCGGCGAGATCGTGCTCTGCGCGGGCGCGTTCCGCTCCCCTCACCTGCTGCAGCTGTCGGGGATCGGTCCGCGCCGCGCGCTCGAGGCCCTCGGCGTCCCCGTCGTCAGGGACGCGCCCGCCGTCGGAGCCCGGTTCGGTGACCACCCCCAGGTGGTCCTGGAGTGGGTGCCCCGGCGGCCCCTGCCGGAGCCCTCGGGCTCGTGGCTCGGCGGCGTCCTGCACCTGTCCTCCTCGGACGGGGGTCACCCGGGCGATCTGGAGATCCTGCAGTCCCTCGTCCCCATGGCCGGGCTGACGAGCGGGAGGGTGTCCGTTCCCGGCGCGCCCCTCGCGCCCCTCGCGTTCCTCGTCTCCGTCCAGACCCCGCGGCTGAGCGGCCGGATGCGCATGCTTTCCGCCGATCCCACGATGCCTCCGAGCCTCGACTACGGCTATCTGTCGACGGCACGGGACCGGCGACGCCTGCGCGAAGCGGTCCGTGTCACCGCCGAGTCGGTCGGCACCGACGACTTCGCGGAGCTGACGGATGGGCTCACGGAACCGGTCGCGGAAGTGCTGGACGACGACCGTCTGCTCGACCGGTGGATCCTCGGACGGCTCGGCACGTCCCACCACACCTGCGGCACGGCGCCCATGGGGCCCGACGACGATCCGCGGGCCGCCGTCGACTCCTACGGCAGGGTGCACGGTGTCGCGGGACTGCGGGTCGCGGACACGTCCATCCTGCCCGCGCCCCCGTTGCGGGGCCCGGCGGCCACCGCCGTCCTCATCGGCGAGGTCGTCGCCGACGCCATGCGACGCGGCCTGACGTGAACCGGTCCGGTCGCACCGCTGTCACTCGTCCTGCACGGCGGCGCACAGGCCGCCGTCGACGACGATGTCGACACCGGTCAGGTAGCTCGCCTCGTCCGACAGCAGGAACGCGGCGACGGCGGCGACTTCCTCGCATCGGCCGGTGCGGCCGAGCGGCGTGCGTTGGATGAGCTGTCGCACCGACTCGTGCCGCGCCGCCTCCATCCGCGTCTGCGGGGTGTCGATCGCGCCGGGCGACAGGGAGCACACGCGGGCGCCCACCGGCCCGAGTCGCACCGCCTCGGCGCGGGCGAAGCGCTGCACACCGTACGTGGCCCACGGGTACGCCCAGGCGGGATCCTCGACGGCCGGACCGATGGCGTCACGGAGACGGTCGAGGAATCCCTCCTGCGCCGAGTCGTCCAGCACGGCCGCGACTTCCGGGGCGGGGTCGATGTGGGCGATCAACGGGGACACCGAGGCGGTGTACACGAAGGCCGTCCCGGCGGTGGCCAGCGGGCCCAGCTCCGCGGCAAGAAGCACGGTCGAGACGAAGTCGACCTCGATGATCCTGCGCCAGTCGCCCTCCGCCGGCGCGACGCTCTCGGCGTGCGCGACAGCGCGCAGCGTGCCGAGCTCCCTGACCCGATCGGCCAGCCGGGCGAGGTGCTCCGGGTCGGTGACGTCCATGCCGAACGGCTCGACGACGGCCCTCGTGCCGGCGCCGGACAGGTCCTTCGCGACGGCGGCCGCGACCGCGTCGTTGGCGTCGGTGAGCAACAGCACGTCGACCATGTCGGCGAGGCGCCTCGCGCATGCCTCCCCCGTCCCGCGCCCGGCACCGGTGGCAATCCCTACCGTGGTCATGCGTCACTCCTCACTGGAGACACTCGTCAGGGACGAGTGTCTCGCGGTCGGCGGCGTAGGGGCCTCCCCGGACGCCCCGCGTCCCGCAGCCTGTCGTACCGTTTGGTCCGGTCGCATCGAACGACGTCCCCGAGTCCGCTCCCCGATGCCGGGGCCGGCCGTCCGACGTGGCCCCCGAAGTCGGCTTTAATCGATACGTCGTCACGTCAAGCGGGGAGAGAGCTCATGCCACGACCGCCGGGCCACGGACCGGGCTTCGAGGTCAGACGCCAGAAGATCATCGACATCGCGGCGTCGTTGTTCGCCCAGCAGGGATACGCTGCGACGTCCATCAACGACCTGGGCCGGGCGGTCGGGCTCGCCAAGGGCGCCCTGTACTACTACATCGGCTCCAAAGAGAACCTGCTCGTCGAGATCCAGTCCCGTGTGATGGGGCCGCTGCTGTCCCGGACCCGGCAGATCACGGAGCTCGACGCGGATCCCCTGCTGCGGCTGCGGCTGCTGTCCGAGTCACTGCTGACCATCATCTTCCGCAGGCTCGACCACATCTGGGTCTACGAGCACGACTACCGCAGTCTGAGCGGCACCGAGCTGAAGACCCTGCTGGGCCAGCGTGCCGACTTCGAGCAGTTGATCTCGGGGCTGCTCACGGAGGCCGTCGAGCAGGGCACCTTCCGTACGATGCCGCCGCGACTGGCCACCCTGCAGTTCCTCAACCTGCACAACCACACCTACCAGTGGGTGAACCCGGACGGGGACTGGGACGCCGCCTTCCTGGCCCACGAGTACTGCGCGACCCTGTTCCGCGGATTCGGTGCGCCCGACCACGCCCTGCCGCGGGTCGAGGAACTGGCCGAGGCCTTCAAGCGCGACCGGCCCGAGCTGCCGCTCGACCCCGAGGCGAAGTGGGAGTCCGTCCCCGCCGATCAGTGACGGAGGGCCTGCGGGGCGCTGCGGCGCACCGCAGGCCGGCCGGAGCGCCCCGCCCCGGCTCGGCTCCGACCTCGCGCACCACTTCAACCGGATTCAGTCTCCGCCCCCAGCCTTGTCGCCTGCGCCTTGCGAATCTAGACTCTACAGAAATGAAGCTAATTCAGTTCAGGTCTCGCGATGCGTACCCGGGAGCAGACTCATGATGGGTTCCTTGGCCGGCAGGACCGTGCTCGTCACCGGTGCGGGACAGGGCATCGGACGGGCGATCGCCGTGGAGATGGCCCGGCAGGGCGCGTCCGCGGTGGCCGTCGCCGACCTGAACGAGAAGACCGCCGCCGAGACCGCTGAGCTGGTACGCGCCGCCGGGGCGCAGGCCGAGGCGATCGGCTGCGATCTGCGCGTCCGCGACAGCATCGCCGACATGGTCGCGCGGACCGCGGAGCGCTTCGAGGGACTCGACGTCCTGGTCAACAACGCCGGGGTGATCGAGACCGCGTTCACGGCCGAACCGGACCGTGGCGTCGACTCGCTCTCCGAGGAGGTCTGGGACGCGGTCTACGAGGTCAACCTCAAGGCGGTGTGGCTGACCACCAAGTTCGCCGCACCGCATCTGCGGCGCTCGCGGCGCGGACCGGCCATCGTCAACACCGCATCCGTGTCCGGCCTCACCGGCTTCCCCAACGCCCCCGCCTACGGGGTCACCAAGGCGGGCGTCATCCATCTGACCAAGGTCACCGCGGTCGACCTGGCCCCGGTGCGCTGCAACTGCTTCTGTCCCGGCGTCATCGACACACCGCTCGCCCAGGACTTCTTCGCCGCCGCCGCGGACCGTGCCGCCATGGAACACGAGCTGACCGCACCGCAGTTGGTGGAGCGGCTCGGACGCCCGGAGGAGGTCGCGAGGCTGGCGTGCTTCCTGGCCTCCGACGACGCCGCGTTCATCACCGGATCGTCGTACGTGATCGACGGCGGCGCACTCGCCTGGCTCGGCGTACGGGACTGACGACCAGCGAAGGCCGACACACCGTCACACCGTCACGCTGTCAACGAGGAGGGGACTCCATGCAATCGAGGCTGGCCGGGAAGACCGCGCTGGTGACCGGGGCCACGGGAGGCATCGGCGACGCCGTCGTACGACGGCTCGCGGCCGAGGGTGCGGCGGTCGTGGTGACCGACCTGGACGCCGATCGCTGCGAGAAGCTCGCCGAGGAGGTCGGGGGCGGGGCCCTGGGGCTGGCGCTGGACGTCTCGGACGAGGAGGCGTGGCGCGAGGTCGTCGCCACGGCGACCGCCGCGCTGGGAGAGCTGTCCGTGCTGGTCAACAACGCCGGCATCGCCACGATGCACACGGTCGAGACCGAGACCATGCAGTCCTGGGAACAGGTCCTGGGGGTGACCCAGACGGGTGTCTGGCTCGGCATGAAGTACGGCGGTCCGTCCATCGAGCGTTCCGGCGGCGGCTCGATCGTGAACGTCGCGTCGATCTTCGGCACGGTCGGCGGCTTCGGCGCCCAGTTCTCGTACCACGCGGCCAAGGGCGCCGTGCGCCTGATGACCAAGAATGCCGCGCTGCACTGGGCGCGGCGCGGGGTCCGGGTGAACTCCCTGCACCCCGGCTTCGTCGAGACGCCCCGGTCGCGCGAACTCTGGCGCGACACACCCCGGTTGACCGCGATGATCGAGGGCACGCCGCTCGGCCGGCTCGGCACGCCCGAGGAGGTGGCGGCCGCCGTGGCCTTCCTCGCCTCCGACGACGCGAGCTTCATGACCGGGTCCGAGCTGTACGTCGACGGAGGCTGGACGGCGCGCTGAGGCCGTCGGGCTTCGGGTGCAGGGCTGTGGGCTTCGGCCCGCAGCCCTAATGGGCCGTCGTGGCCGTGTACCGGTCGACTCCGTCGGTCTGTGTGCGGCCGGCCCGTCCGCGGGCCGCCAGCACGTCCAGGTGCGCCGCCGTCTCGTTGACGGCGAGCATCTGGTCGAAGGGCCCGAGGTCCGCGAAGACGACCCTGCGCCGGGTCCACCCCAGCTCCCCCGCCACGTCATGTGCGGTGCGCGTACGGCCGTCGAGGGCGGCCAGCGTCTCGGCGAGCCGGTCGTCGTGGTGCGCCAGGAGCTCCCCGACCCGTGCGTGCACGCTGTCGCCGACCGGGCCGTGCGCGGGCAGCAGGCTCGCGTCGGCGAGTGTGGTCATCAGGTGCAGCGAGTCCAGATAGTCGCCCAACGGCAGGGCAGGGCCGCCGAGTTCGAAGCCGATGGACGGGGTGATGTGCGGCAGGACGTGATCCCCGGAGAACAGCAGCCCGCGCGCCCGGTCGAGGTACACGACATGACCCTGGGTGTGCCCGGGCGTCGGCACGACCGTCAACCGCGTGTCCCCGAAGCGGAGTTCCTCCGCCTTCAGCCAGCGGTCCGGTGCCTCCCAGACCGTGGCGTCGAAGTCACCGTCGTACATCGCGGCGACCCGCTCGGCGAGTTCATGGGCCCCGGCCCGGCGCAGTGTCCGGAGTGAGCCGGTCGGCTCGTCCGTGCGCAGCTCGCCCAGGAGCTCCAGGCCGGGCCGCTCGCCCGCGCCGAGGTAGACCTGGGAGCCCAGCAGCCTGCGCAGTTCGACGGCCTGGGTGTAGTGGTCGCGGTGGATGTGGGTCACCAGGACGTGGGTGATCTCGCCGAGGTCGTGGCCGAGGTCGGTCAGCGCGTCCTCAAGTGCCTTGCGGGACTCGGGGATCGACCATCCGCCGTCGATCAGGACCAGCCCCTCCGTCAGGCCCTCCAGGGCGTAGACGTTGACGGCCCGCAGTCCGTCGTCCGGCAGCGGGAGCGGGATGCGGTGGACGCCGGGCCGCACGGTCTCGGGTCCGGGCTGCGCCCAACTGCCGCGGTCGAAACGGGCGGTGCGGGTCGTGGGGGTCGTCATGCATCTCCTTGCCGGTGCTGTTCGGGGTGTGCGGGGAGCCCGGCGTACAGGTCGTGGGCGAGCCTGCGGGCTCCCGACCGGTCGAGCTTGCCGACGGTCGTCTGCGGCAACTCGCCGACGGTGAAGGCGAATTCGGGCCACTTGGCCTTGGACAGGCCGGTGCGGGCGAGGTGTGCGGTGATCTCGTCGAGGCCGAGTTCACCGTTGCCGTCCTCGACCACGACGAGCACGGCGGCGCGTTCGCCGAGGAGCGGGTCCGGTACGGGGGTGACGCAGACGCGGGCCACCGCCGGGTGGGCGGCGACGGCTCGCTCGATCTCGGTGATGTCGAGGTTGCGGCCGCCGCGGATGATGACGTCCTTCTCCCGGCCCATGACGGTGACCGTGCCGTCCTCGCCGGTGACCAGCAGGTCGCCGGTGGGGAAGAAGCCGTCCGGGGTGAGGGCCGGCGGCTCGACCTTGCCGTCGCGGGCGTAGCCGAGGAAGAGGGACGGGCCGCGGACCTGCGCACGGCCGGTCGCGCCGGGCCCCAGGACGGTTCCATCGGCGGCGACGGCCCTGAGGTCGGTGCCGGGGAAGGGCCGTCCGTCGCGGCCGAGGCGGATCTCCTCGGGGTCGTCGGGCCGGGGGGAGGTGTGTCCGAGGCACTCGGACATGCCGAAGACGCGCAGGATCCTCGTCCCCAGGGAGCGTTCGGCGCGGGCGAGGGCGCCGCGGTCCATGGGGCCGCCGCCGACGGTGATCGAGCGGACCCCGTCGAGCGCCTTCGAGCCGGCCGCGGCCGAGCCCATCTGGAGCGCCATGGTCGGCACGCACATGGTCCACCGGACGTCATGGGCGGCCATCCGCGCGAGCGCCTCCTCGCGGTCCCAGCGGCCGGACAGGACGAGCGGCCCGCCCAGCATCAGCGCGAGGCAGACACCGAAGCAGTAGGCGGCGGTCGAGGAGAGCGGGACGACGGCCGCCACCGCGTCCCCGTCGCTCAGGCCGTTGACGTCGACCGTGCACGAGCACGCGTACCGCAGGGCGCTCTCGGACTGGACGACGCCCTTGGGGCGGCCCGTGGAGCCGGAGGTGAGGCCGATGACGCTGCCGCCCGACCAGCGGGAGACATCGCGCGGGCCGCGGCCGGCGCGGACCGTCCAGCCGTCCAGTGCCTCGGCCGTCAGGGCGTCGGGCAGGGCCGGGGCGCCGCCCCACTCCTCGATCGCGGACGGCTCGGCGATCAGGACGTCCGGCCGGATGTCCTCCATGGCGGCGGCGAACTCGGCACGCGTCGTGTGCCGGTTGACCAGGGCCAGGACACCGCCGGTCAGTCCGACGGCGAGGGTCGCCGCGACGGTGCGCCACGAGTTGTCGGCCTGGAGGAGCACGGTGCCGCCTGCCGTGTCCTCCGGGGTCATCGCCTCGGCCAGGTAGGTGGCCCGTTCCAGGAGATCACGTGCGCCGTGGCGTCCGTGATCGTCGACGACGGCTGTGAAGTCGGCCTGTTCGGACCGGTAGTAGAACTCCCGCACTGTCTGTCGCATCCGTTTCCTCGCCTCGTCGCGAAGCCTCTTTGCCGAACCTCTTCGGTACTCAGCCGCCGTACATCTCCCTCTCGCCGCCCATGACGGCGATCCGGCGGCCGCGCATGTCGCCGACCTGGGCGACGGCGGCCGCCCACTCCGGGCTGGCCAGTGCTGTGCGCAGGTCCTCGGCGGTGTCGAAGCTCAGGACGGACAGGCCGTCCCAGCCCTCCGAGCGCGGTTCGAGGGCCGCGTCGAGGTCGGTGTGCCGCCAGGATCTGAGCCCGGGCAGGTGCCGGGTGAGTTCGGCGTGCTCGCCGCGCCACCAGGCGATGAACCGTTCGTGGGTCCACTCGGGCGGCCGGGCCGCCAGCAGGACGAGGTTGTACATCGCGCCTCCTCGGCATCGCGCGTACCCAGGATCGTGCCCGGCCGGGATCGGGTCCGGTCGGGATCATGCCCGGTCGGGATCGGGTCCGGCCGGGATCGGGTCCGGCCGGGATCGGGTCCGCTCAGGTGAACAGGACCGCGGGCGAGCGCCCGATCAGCAGCCGCCGTACCCGGCCCTGGTCGTCGAGTCGCGCCGAGGCCACGAAGGTCGCCTCCGGTACGCCCGATCTGCGCACCTCGCCGAGGTACAGCTCGTCCCGGCCGACCGCGGACGCGGTGAGCAGGTGGTGGGTGCGCACGCCCACCTCGCGCTGGGCGAGGTAGCCCTCCATCTCCGCCCGGCCGCCGTGGAAGTCGGTGCCGGCGTCGCCCCCGGTGGAGAACAGGATGGAGAACGAGAAGTCGTCGCTGATCAGGTCGAGGATCCGGTCGGCGTCGGCGCTGTCCAGGATCCCGAACCAGGTGGTCAGGAACGGAGCGGCGGACGTGGCGGGCGCGCTCACGGCCGGTCCACGAGGTCGAAGTCGGGGGTGAAGAAGGACTGGTAGCGGGCCATCAGCCCGGCGGGCGAGACCTGTACGGCGGACAGAAAGGCGCCGACGGTCACACCCTGGTCGACGACGAAGCCGTACGCCGTCTCGACGTCTCCGTCGACGGAGTAGCGCACGATCTCGTGCCTGCGGTCCACGGCGTTGCGCCCCGCGATGTAGTCGGCGAAGTCCGCGCGGGACGTGCCGCTGTGCAGACCGCCCGGGAGGGCGATGAGGAACCGGAATCCGGGTTCCAGAAGTTCCAGGGCCTTTTCCGGGTCCTGGCCGTCCATTCTGGCCATGTATTCGCGAAGCACCATTGCCGATCGTTCTCCCTCAGCGCCATGAAACAACCTGAGTTCAGTTCAGTTTGACTGTAAGACGGCCGCCCCGCCCCGGCAAGAGGCGGGGCGAAGGCTATTCCGCGACCATCCGCACCACGCATCCCTCGATGGTGTCGCCGATCTCCGTCAGGGGAATCGCTCCGGTCGGGCGGTACCACCGCCAGACGCTGACGATCATGCCGAGCACGGCGAGGCCCAGCGTGTGCGCGTCGCGGACCGGGAAGGCGCCCTTCGCCATGCCGCGCATCAGCAGGCTCGTCCAGTCCCGCTCCACCATCTGGACCAGCTGGCGGGCGGCGACCCGCTCGGTCTCCTCGCGCTTGGACTTCCGCGGAGTGGCGAGCAGCGACATGTTGGCCTGCAGGATGCGCATCTGGCGGATCTCCTGGTCGGTGACCGCGAAGGCGGCCCGGACCGCCGCGCGCAGCTCCTCCACGGGTTCCGACACACCGCCCGTGGCCTCGACGAACTGGTCGTGGGAGCGCTGCAGTTCCAGGCGCATGATGGTGAGCAGGCAGTGGGCCTTGGACTCGAAGTAGTGGTACAGCGCGGTCTGCCCGATGCCGACCCGGTCGGCGACCTCCGACCACTTGGTGTTCTCGTAGCCGTCCTCCCCGAACCGCTCCACGGCAGCCACGAGGATCGCGCTGCGCTTCGACCTGGGCCCCTCCTCCGGATCCACGATCCGCGCCCTTGCCATCGTCTCTCCCTCTCCTCCACGGTCGGCACCGATCACCGCCCCGGTCGTCCGAGAGTAGACCCAAGTTCAGGTCGGCTACGAATCGAAGATCGCCCGGAGCTCTCACCGGCCGTCCGACCGGGCGGCGCGGGGTCCCGCGAAATCGGGCCGGCGTCCGGCGAGGAACGCCGCCACGCCTTCCCGGCCCTCCGCGGAGACCGCGGCGGCAGCCAGCTGGCGGGCCTCCGCGTCGAGGTGTTCGTCGAGGCTGTCGGCCGGTGCCCGCCCGACCAGCCGCCGGGTCGCCCCGTACGCCGCCGTCGCCCCGCGTGCCAGCTCGCCCGCCGTCCGCGCGGCTTCCTCGTCCAGCCGCTCCGGTGCGACGACCCGGCCGACCAGGCCCATCTGCAGCGCCTCGGCGGCCGGGACGCGCCGGTTGGTCAGCAGCAGGTCCACGGCCCGCCGCGGTCCGACGAGCCGAGGCAGGGACCAGCTGACCCCGGCGTCCGGCGTGTACCCGATCGCGGTGTACGCGGCGGTGAAGCCCGCGTCGGCAGCCGCGAAGCTGACGTCCGCCGCCGCCACGAGCCCGAGACCGGCGCCCGCGACGGCCCCCTTTACGGCGACCACCAGCGGAGCGTCCAGCCCGGCGAGGATCCGCAGCGCCCCGTGCAGCGCGTCGGTGACCTCGGTGAGATGTCCGGCCAGGCGTTCCGCCGGCAGCGCGGCGAACTCCTTCAGATCGCCGCCGACGCAGAAGGACCGCCCCCGGCCGGTGAGCAGCACGGCCCGGACCCGCTCCTTCTCGCACTCCCGGGCGGCGTCCAGCAGCGCCCGGGCCATCGCCAGGTCGATGGCGTTGCCCGCCCCGCGGCACAGCTCGACCCGGGCCAGCCCGTCGCCGTCGACCTCGACCGTGACCCTCATCGCGCCGTCCACCCGCCGTCCACGGTGAGTACCTGCCCGGTGCAGTACGCGGACGCGTCCGAGGCCAGATAGAGCAGCGCCCCGTCCAGTTCCCCCGGCTCGCCGCCGCGCCCCAGCATCGTGCCGCGCTCGACCCAGCGCCGGGAGCGCTCGTCGGAGAACAGTCCCTCGGTCATCTCCGAGCGGAACCAGCCGGGCGCGAGCGCGTTGACCCGCACACCCGCCCGTCCCCACTGACCCGCCAGTTCCCGGGTCAGTCCGATGAGCCCGGCCTTGGACGCCGCGTAGGCCGCACCGCCCAGCGGGGCGCCGGAGACCAGGCCCAGGACGGACGAGACGTTCACGACCGATCGCGTCGTACGGCCGTGGTCGTGCGCCGTCGCCTCCGCCTCCGCCAGCAGCCGCGCCAGGTGAAAGGGGGCCACGAGATTCACGGCCAGTACGTCCGCGAAGTCGTCGGCGCTCTCGTCCTCGGCGCGTACGGCGCCGGGCGCGCCGGCGTTGTTGACGAGGACGTCGATCCGGCCGGTCTCGTCGAGCGCCGTCTCCATCAGCCGCACCCGGTCCTGCGCCCGCGAGACGTCGCAGACGACGGGTCGGATGCGCGGGTCGTCGTCCGCGAGTTCCTTGAGCCTGTCCAGGCGCCGGGCGGCGGCGAGAACGGTGGCGCCCGCCGACGCGAGCACCGTGGCGAACCGGGCGCCGAGCCCGGACGACGCCCCGGTCACCACGGCGGTCCGCCCGGCCAGCGAGAACAGCTCCGTCGCGGGGGTCGCCAAGGGGGTCATGCCTCCACCCCGATCGGCAGCACGGTCGCGCCACCGTCCAGGACCAGCGTCTGCCCCGTCATCCAGGAAGAGGCGTCGGACGCCAGGAAGAGGGCCGCGTGCGCGACGTCCTCCACCGTCCCGAGTCGGCGCAGCGGCAGCTTCGCGGTCAGGATCGGTTCCCTCGGCTCCCAGACGGCCCGCGCGAGCTCGGTCTTGATCAGTCCGGGCGCGATCGCGTTCACGCGTGCCATCGGGCCGAGTTCATAGGCGAGTTGGCGGGTCATGTGCAGCATGGCCGCCTTGGTGGCGTTGTACCAGCCGATGTGCGGGTCGACGATCAGTCCGCCGACGGAGGCGATGTTGACCACCGCTCCCCCGTGCTCGCGCATCCATGCCCGCCAGGCGCACCGGGTCCAGGCGATCATGCCGTACTGGTTGACCCGCACGGTCTTCTCCGCGCGCGGCAGGTCGAGGTCGAGGAGATCGCCCATGTAGGGGTTGGTGGCCGCGTTGTTGACCAGGATGTCGAGGCGTCCGAGGCGGGCCATGGTCTCCTCGACGCAGCGTTCGGCGTCGGCCGGCTCGCCCGCGTTGGCGACCACCTCGTGGATCTCTCCGTCGCCCTTGACCCGCAGGAGTTCCTCGCGCGCCGCGGCCAGTCCCTCCGCCTTGCGGGCGGCGATGACGACATGGGCGCCCGCCTCCCGGTACGCCTCGGCGATCCCGAGGCCGATGCCCCGGGAGCCGCCGGTGATCACGGCGACCCGCCCGCTCAGTACCTGTGCGCTCACGCCGACTCCTCCCGATACTTGGCCAGTTCACGCCGGGCGACGGTCCGCAGATGCACCTCGTCGGGCCCGTCCGCGATGCGCAGCGCCCGGGTGATGGCGTACAGCCGCGCGAGTACGGTGTCGTCGCTGACCCCGGCCGCGCCGTGCGCCTGTACCGCCCGGTCGACCACCCGGTGGGCGACCTCCAGCGCGGCCACCTTGATCGCGGCGACCTCGGTGCGGGCGGCCGCGTTGCCCGAGGTGTCCATCAGCCAGGCCGACTTGAGGACCAGCAGCCGCAGTTGCTCGATCTCGATGCGGCTGCGGGCGATCCACTCGCGCACCACGCCCTGTTCGGCGAGCGGGCCGCCGAAGGCGGTGCGGGTAAGGGTCCGTCGGCACATCAACTCCAGTGCCCGTTCGGCGAATCCGACCGCCCGCATGGCGTAGTGCATGCGCCCGGGCCCCAACCTCCCCTGGGCCAGGGCGAATCCGTCCCCCTCGCCGCCCAACATGGCCGCCACCGGCACCCGTACGTCCTCGAAGAGCACGTCGCCGTGGCCGCAACGGTCGGTGTAGCCGAACATCGGCAGATCGCGGAGGATCGTGATGCCGGGGGTGTCGCGCGGGATCAGCAGCATGCTCTGCTGCCGGTATGTCGGCGCGTCCGGGTCGGTGACGCCCATCAGGATGATCAGCCGGCAGTCCGGATCGAGGATCCCGGACGTGTACCACTTGTGGCCGTCGACGACGTACTCGTCGCCGTCCCGGGTGATCCGGGTACGGATGTTGCGCGCGTCGGAGCTGGCCACCTCGGGCTCGGTCATGGCGAAACAGGACCGGATCTCGGCGGCCAGCAACGGCCGCAGCCAGCAGTCCTGCTGCTCGGGGGTGCCGAAGAGGGCGAGCAGTTCCATGTTGCCGGTGTCGGGAGCGGAGCAGTTGAACACCTCCGGTCCGATCACCGACCGTCCGGCCAGCTCGGCGAGGGGCGCGTACTCGAGGTTGGTGAGGCCGGCGCCCCGGTCGCCGTGCGCGAGGAAGAGGTTCCACAGGCCCTCGGCTCGCGCCTTCTCCTTCAACTCACGCATGACGGGCGGCAGTTCATGGGGATCGTCCGCCTCGGCGAGCTGCCGGTCGTAGACGGGCTCGGCGGGCAGGACGTACTCCGCCATGAACGCGGCCATACGCGAACGGAGTTCGTCGGCCCTCGGGGAGAGTGCGAAATCCATGGTGGCGCTCCTTCAGGGCCGTCGGGCGAGGATGTCGCGGGCCGCGCGGATCATCGCCGCGATGGTCGGCGGCAGCCGCTCCTGGTCGGGGTCGTGGTGCTTGCCCTCGCGGTGCCGGCGCAGATTGTGGCCCATGATCGCGGCCATCTTGGTGCGGGCCAGGGCACGGAACCAGTCGAAGGCAGGGGGCTCGGGACGTCCGTCGAGGTGGGCGGCGAGCAACTCCTCCTCGGTGGGCAGACCGGGGACGGCACGGCCGAGCCGGGGGAAGTTGCGGTGGTCGGCGAAGAGGAGGAACCACGCGAGGTCGATGCGCGGATCGCCGTAGCCCCAGATCTCCCAGTCGACGACGGCGGCCGGTCGTGCGCCCTCGAACAGGGCGTTGCCGAGCCGGAAGTCGCCGTGGGTGAGGGTGGGGGCGACCGGTTCCGGAAGGTGTGCGGCGAGGGCGGCCAACACGTCCTCGGCCCCGGGGCGGAGTTCGGGCGGGACCGCGCCCATGGTGCGGCTCCATCTGTCCAACTCTCCTGCCGGGTCCAGGAGTTCGTCGGTCTCCGGGCTCTTCGTGCGATGCAGGTCGCGGAGTACGTCGGCCAGGACCAGCATCCGGGTGCGGCAGAGCCCCGGGTCGAGCCGGTGCTCGTCGAGAACGGGCTCGATCGCCTCGCCGTCGGCGAACTCCATCGCGAACCATGCCGGTTCGGCCTCGTCGACGGCGACGACGCCCGGCACGGGCACCGGTGATCCGGCGAGCGCGCGCAGGATCCGGGCCTGGCGCAGCACGTCGTTGCGCCCGATGGGCCGCCGGCCCGGTGGCACTGCCTTGACGACGTAGGAGACCGGTCCCGCCGTGATGGAGTAGGTGAGTCCCGAGTGGCCGCCGGGCAGGGTGCGCAGTTCACCGAGCGGGGCGCCCGGATGCCGTTCGGCCAGTTGCGCACGGACCCGGCGCGTGAGTTCGGCGACCTCGGTGGCGGTGCTCAACTCCCCGCTCCCTTCGGTTCCTTGGGCAGTCCCAGCACCCGCTCGGCGAGGATGTTGCGCTGGATCTCGTCGCTGCCGCCGGCGATGCGGTAGCCGGGAGCGCCGAGCAGGTGCTCGGTCCAGGCGAACGTGCCCCACTCCCCCGTGTCGGCGGCGAGGCTCGGTCCGAGGAGTTGCTGGACGAGGTCGGTGGTGGCGCGCATGGTCGCGGTGGCGTGGAGCTTGCCGACCGAGGCCTCGGCGCCCGGTGCCCGGCCGGCCGCCAGCGCCGAGGTCACGCGCAGCCCGGTGAGCCGTTGGACGAGGGTGCGGACGACCAGGTCGGCCGCCTGCTGCCGCTCCCCGTCGGTGAGCGGGCGGGGCAGGTGCCGGGCGAGGTCGAGGGCGCGGTCGGCGTTGTCCAGGCCGAGTCCGCCGGAGTCGAGGCGCTCCGCCGCGAGGACGGTGAGGGTGACCCGCCAGCCCTCGCCGACGGGGCCGAGCCGGTCGGTGTCGGGCACCTGGACGTCGTCCAGATAGACCTCGTTGAAGCTGGCGCCGCCGGTCATCTGCCGGATGGGCCGGACGGTCACGCCCGGCGCATCCATCCGGACCAGGAAGACCGTGATGCCCGCATGTTTGGGTACCTCGGAATCGGTGCGGCACACGGCCACCCCCCAGGTGGCGACCCGGGCCCCGGAGGTCCAGATCTTGTGGCCGTTCAGGATCCAGCCGTCGCCCTCCCGCACGGCCCGGGTACGGACGGCGGCGAGATCGGAGCCGGCCTCCGTCTCCGAGAACAGCTGACAGGCGAGTTCATCGGTGCGGAGCATGGGGCGCAGCCAGCGCTGCCGCTGCTCCCGCGTCCCCCAGATGCGGACGGCGGGGGCGACGAGTTGCTGGGTGACCGGAAAGATCTCGGTGCGCCTCGGCACGTCGAAGCCGGACTCCTCGGACCGGTACAACTGCTCGTAGTGGGCCGGCAGTTCGCGGCCTCCGTACTCCGGCGGCCAGGCGAGCGCGCCCCAGCCCTGGTCGTAGCGGGTGCGTTCCCAGTCCCGTGCCCGGTCCGTGTGGGTGCGTTCCTCGGCCTCGGTCCAGTTCTCGAAGACGGCCACCGAGTCGTCGCCGCGGCCCCACTCACGATGTGCGGCGCGCGCTGTCGCCACGCCCTTCAGCCAGCGCCGGGCCTCGGCGCGGAAGTCGTCCGGGGCGGGTATGCCGTCCATGATCCTCCTCTCGACGAACTCTCGACGGACTCTCGACGAACTCTCAAAACGGAAGTCTGAGTGGACCGACTCTCAACGGGTCAGCACGGTGCAGGCGCTGACGCCCGGCGCCCCGTACACATGGGTGAAGCCGGTCGACGGGTCCCCCGGCACCTGCCGTTCGCCGGCCCGGCCGCGCAGCTGCTGGACGACCTCGTGGACCTGACGCAGTCCGGAGGCGCCGATGGGCTCGCCGTTGGCGATGCATCCGCCGTCGGTGTTGACCGGCAGCAAGCCGTCGATCCGGGTCGCCCCGAACGGGATGAGCGACTCCTGCTCGCCGTGCTCGCAGAACCCGCACTCGGCCATGTGCATCACCTCGGCGCCGCTCTCGGTGTCCTGCAGCTGGCACACGTCGATGTCGCGTGGCCCCAACCCGGCTTCCTCGAAGGCGTGTTGTGCGGCGTCGGCGGTCACGCTCGTCGGCGTTCCCGGCGGCGCCCACGGGCTGAACACCTCGAAGGAACCGAACCGGCGGGTCCGTACGACCGCCGCCCGCAACGCGACCGGTGTTGCGCCGAGCTCGCGGGCCACCGCTCGGTTGCACAGGATCAGGGCCACGGCGCCCTGGCCGGGCGAGCAGAACATGTACCGGGTCAGCGGGTCGTTGACCGTGCCGGACGCCAGGATCTCGTCCGCGTCGAGCGGTTTGCGGCGCCAGGCGTGCGGGTTGAGCACGCCATTTGCGTACGCCTTCTCGGCGACCAGCGCGAGGGTGCGGGCGGTGATGCCGTGGTCGTACATGTACCGCTGGATCTTCATGGCGAAGAACTGGGTGGTCACCATCAGCCCGTCGCGGCCGTAGGCCTCGTCGAGCCCCCAGTCGGCGGGCCGTGGGTCGAAGGCGCCACGCGGGTGCTTGTCGAAGCCGACGGCGAGGGCCACGTCCGCCGCCCCGGAACGGATCGCGTGGGTGGCCGCGACCAGGGCGCTGCCGCCGGTCGCGCAGCCGTTGCGCACATTGGTGAACGGCACTCCCGTCAGGCCGAGTTCGGCGACCAGTGTGTCGGCGTTGCCGGCCGCGTCGCTGCCTCCGTAGGCGGCCCGCACCCGTGACCACGGCAGTCCGGCATCGGCCAGGGCGGCGCGTACGGCCTGCACGGCCAGGTGCCGGCCGCTCGCTTCCGTACGGGCGAAGGAGGTGATCCCTACACCGCAGACGAGTACTTCCTCGTTGCTCATACGGCGACTCCGGCGACTCCGGCAGCTCCGGCGACTCCGGCAGCTCCGGCAGCTCCGGCGGCTCCGGCGGCTGCGGCGGCTGCGGTGGCCCTGGGGACGCCGTCCTGCCCCGTGATCGTCATCGGCATGCCGATCTCGGCGTCCTCGGGCCGGATGTCGAGGGCGGCCAACACCCGTACGCCTTCCGGCAGTTCGACGTATCCGACGGTGAACGGCACGAATCCGGCGGCGGGCGGGAGGTACGGCGGCGACTTGGGCGCGTAGCGCTGTGCGGTCCAGGTCCACAGCGTGCCGGTGGCGGAGAGCAGGACCGGCTCGGCCGGCCCGCCGCAGCGCGGACAGGCCGGCTGGGCGGGGTAGGCGGCCACCGCGCAGCCGGCGCACCGGGAGCCGCGCAGGCGGCTCCCGGTCTCCGGTCCGCCGGTCAGCGGCCCTTCCACTGCGGCTCCCGCTTCTCCAGGAAGGCCGCCACGCCCTCCGCCGCGTCCTCGGAGTTGAGCATCACGCCGACCGCGAGGTGCTCCATGACCATCAGCGACTGGATGTCGGCGTCGAGGCTGCGGTCGATGGTCATCTTGGTGATCCACATGGTGAACGGGCTCTTGTCGATGAGCTGGTCGGCGAACTCGTCGACGGTGGCGTCGAGCTTGTCGGCGGGCGCCGAGGAGTTGATGAGGCCGAACTCCGCGGCCTCGACCCCGGTGAGCAGCTTGCCCGTGAGCATCAGCTCCTTGGTCTTGCGCACGCCGATCATGCGCGGCACCCGGTAGATCGGTCCGGCGCCGCCGAACAGCGCGCGCCGGATGTGGAAGTCGCCGATCAGGGCGTCGTCCGCGGCGATCGCGAAGTCGCAGGAGATCATCAGCTCGAAGCCGCCCGCGGTGACATGGCCTTCGAGGACGGCGATCGACGGCGTCCTCATCGAGTAGAGCCGGTCGCAGACCTTCGCCGACAGCACGGCGACGTCGATCGCGTTGGACCTGCCGACGAAGTCGGCCTTGAGGCTGTCCAGGTCGAACCCGGAGCAGAAGGTGTTGCCACGCCCCCGCAGCACCAGCACGCGCAGTTCGGGGTCCGCGTCGACCTCGGTGATGATCTCGTCCAGCCGGTTCAGGATCGGCACGGTCACGCAGTTCTTCTTGTGCGGGCGGTTCAGCCAGACCCGCGCGACATGACCGTCCCGCTCGAACTGGATCTCGTCTTCGACTGCCATGAGCTCCTCCAAACTGAACTGAATTGAGTTCGATTCTGTGGGCAGTGGTTGCCCCTGTCAATGGACCGGGAGGGGGTGACTGCTCCGGATTGCCGGCGATCGGTCGGCACGCGCCGGGTCGGGACGGCCGGTCAGTCGCTACGGCCGGTGAGGCCGAGCAGGCCGGCCAGGCGCAGACGATGGTCGTCGCCCGTGCCGAACAGCGCTTCGTCGGCCCGTGCCCGGCGCAGATAGAGGTGGGCCGGATGCTCCCAGGTGAAGCCGATCCCACCGTGGAGCTGGACGTATTCCGTGGTGGCCAGCCGGTAGGCGCCGGTGCAGGCCACCGCCGCCGCGCTCGCCGCCACGGGCAGCTCTCCGGCCCGCGAGGCGAGGCAGGCGCTCGCATACGCCGACGCCGACCGCGCGCCCTCGACCTCGACGAGCAGGTCGGCCAGCCGGTGTTTGACCGCCTGGAACGAGCCGATGGCCCGGCCGAACTGGGTCCGCCGGGAGACATGGGCGAGTACGGCGTCCAGGGCGTGCGCGCTGCCGCCGACGTGCTCGGCCGCCAGCGCCACCCGCCCGGCGTCGAGAACGGCGTCGACGACCTCCTGCGCCGCCGGTCCGGGCTCGCCGACCGGCTCGGCCGGAGCCGCCCGGAAGCGGACGCGTGCCTGGCGGCGGGTGGGGTCGAGGACCCGGCGGGCCGTGCGGTCGCAGGTCGCGTCGTCCGGCTCGCAGGCGAACAGCCGCCTCCCGTCCGGCGCACGGGCCGCGACCAGGAGCAGATCGGCGCCCGCTCCGTCGGGCACGAAGTCGGCGTCTCCGCGCAGCACCCAGCCGCCCGCGCCGCGCTCGGCCGTGACGTCGGCGGGGTGCAGGAATCCGACGACCGTCGCCGTGCGCGCGCCGGTGGCGATGCCCGGCAGCCAGCGCGCGCAGGCCTGCCGGTCGCCGCTGTCCAGCAGGGCGTGTCCGGCGAGGACGACGGTGCTCAGCAGCGGTGCGGGGCACAGCACGCGCCCGGTCTCCTCCAGCGCGACGGCGAGTTCGGCGAAGGTGTAGCCCGCGCCGCCGTACTCCTCGGGCACGGCGAGCCCGTGCACACCGATCTCGCCCGCGAGCCGGCCCCAGAGCACCTGGTCGTATCCGCGCGGACTCTCGACCTGCCGGCGAACTTCTTCGGGCCCACCGCTCTCGGCGAGCAAGTCCCGCAGGACCCCGCGCAGTTCGCGCCGCTCGTCGGTCTCCAGGATCAACTCGGGATCAGCATCGAGCCGGAACATCCAAACCTCCCTCGATTGCACCCCCAGGGGCGCGGGGCTGTGTCGATCCGCGGCTCCGCCGCGAGGCGCGGCCGGCCACGGACGACCCGCAGCCGACCCACGCCAAAAGGCACCTCACACCGTGAACCGCCCGCCGTTGGCCAGCAACACCGCCCCCACGAGGTTCGCGGCCTCGGCACCGGCCAGGAACAGCACGATGTCGGCGATCTCCTCCGGCGTCGCGTACGGGCGCACCCGTGGATCGGCGAAACCGCTGCGCAGGGCCGCCGGGGTCCGCGCGGCCATGCCCGTCTCCGTCGGCCCCGGAGCGACCGTGTTGACGCGGACGCCGAACGCGATCGCCTCCTTGGCGACCGACTGGCTCAGCGCGTGGACACCGGCCTTCGAGGCCGCGTAGTGCGGATAGCCGGCCTGGGCGTCGAAGGCCGAGGAGGAGCCGACGGTGACGACAGCCCCGGACCGGTGCGGCGTCATGACCCGCAGGGCGGCCCGCAGGACGTGGAAGGTGCCGTCCAGGTTGACGCGCATGACGCGCCGCCAGGCGTCGTCGTCGAGCCGCGCCGTCACCTCCGGCGGCCGGTCCGCCACCAGGGCCTCGGCGATCCACTCCTTGGCCGTGGGGTCGTCGACTCCGGCCGCGTGCACCACGACGTCGAGCCGCCCGTGCCGTCGTACGACTTCCGCGAAGGCTTCGTCGACCTGCGCCGGTTCGGCCACGTCGACGGTCAGGGGGTGCGCTCCCGGCACCTCCTTCGCGAGGGCCTGCGCCGCCGGGCCGTCGACGTCCGCGGCGAAGACCTCGGTGCCCTGCGCGGCGAGTCGCCGGACGACCGCCGCGCCGATGCCGGATCCCGCGCCGGTGACGAGCGCGATCCGCCCGTCGAAGCGCCCTGCGTGCTCATCGTCCATGCATGGTCACCACCCCGCAATCGGTTACTGAACTGACTTCATTTTTGTTAATGTCTCACGTATGTCAACAGACGGGACGACGGACGGGACAAGAGCGCTGCGGCTGACCCGCTGGGGCGGCCCGCCGCTCCTCACGGAGGTGCCGCGCCCCACCCCGACGGGCGAGGAGGTGCTGATCCGGGTGGAGGCGGCCGGCCTCTGCCGTTCGGACCTTCATGTCATCGACGCGCGGCCGGGCGATCTCCCCTACCGGCTTCCGTTCACCCTCGGACACGAGGTCGCGGGCCGGGTGCTGGAACGCGGCGCGCGGGCCGTCGGTCCCGCGGTGGGTGCGCGCGTCGTCGTCTACGGCCCCTGGGGCTGCGGAAGCTGCGCGCGCTGCACGGTCGGAGCGGAGAACTACTGCGACCGGCGCGCCGCCCTCGACGCGGACCGCGTCGGCACCGGGGCGGGGCTCGGGCGCGACGGCGGGATGGCCGACCTGTTGCTCGTCCCGTCCGGACGGCTGCTGGTCCCGGTGGGCGACCTGTCGGCCGACCAGGCGGCGCCCCTGTCGGACGCCGGGCTCACCGCGTACCACGCCGTGGCCACGGTCCGCCGCGCGCTGGGCGACGAGGCGGGCGCCGGCGTGGTCGTCATCGGCGTCGGCGGGCTGGGGCATCTGGCCGTCCAGATCCTGCGCGCCACGACGACCGCACAGGTACTGGCCGTGGACGTGCGGGAGGAGGCCCTCGCCCTGGCCGACGAGTGCGGGGCCCACTTCGGCACGCTGCTGCGGCCCGACACGGCGGCGGTCCTGCGGGCCCGGACGGGCGGAGTCGGGGCAGGCGGAATCGGGACGGGCGGAGTCGGGGCGGTGGCCGTGCTCGACTTCGTCGGCAGCGATTCCAGCCTGGAGCTTGCGGTGGCCGCGCTGCGGGCGGGCGGGGAACTCGCCGTGGTCGGCAGCGGCGGCGGGGAGCTGACGGTCCGCAAGCCCGGCGCACTGCCGCCCGGAACGCGGATCTCGCTGCCCTTCTGGGGGACCCGGCCCGAGTTGGAGGCGGTGGTCGCCCTGGCGCGCGAGGGGGTGCTGAAGGTGGGCGTCGAGCGGTTCGCGCTGTCCAGCGCGACGGAGGCCGTCGAGCGGCTGCGCTCCGGCGACGTCCGGGGGCGCGCGGTCCTGCTCCCCGACTGACCCGACCGACCCGATCGATCACCCCCGCTGCACCCCTTCGCCCGGCCGGAACCCGTACCGCCGCACCTGTTGCCGACCACCCTCTCGACTCCAGAAGTGAGTTCAATTAGCGTTTTCCCGCACTACTCGGCAATGCGAAGGCGGTGGGACCCGCTATGAATGCGGAGACAGTGGATCTGCTGGTGATAGGCGGCGGCATGGCCGGTCTGACGGCCGCCGCCCAAGTGGCCGCCCAGGGCGGCTCGGTGGTGCTGGTGGAGAAGGCGGAGCGCACCGGCGGCTCCGCGCGCTTCGCCGGTTTCGTATGGACGACCCCGACCGTCGAGGAGCTGCGCCGGGTCAACCCGGACGGCGACCCGGAGCTGGCCACCCTCCTGGTGGACGGGTTCGCCGACGGCGTCTCCTGGATCCGGTCGCTCGGCGTGGAATGCCGACCACCGGTGCCCGTGCTCGGCTTCGGCCGCGGGCACCAGGTCGACACCAACCACTACCTCGACACATGCGAGCGGTTGATCCGCGATCGGGGCCAGGAAGTGCTGACCTCCACCTGGACCCGCTCCCTCGTGACGGAGAACGGCGTGGTCAAAGGGGCGGAGTGCGTCCTGCCGGACGGCTCCCTGCGCCGCATCGAGGCCACCTGGACCCTGCTCGCGACCGGCGGTTTCCAGGGGGATCCCAGCCTGCGCGCCGAGCACCTCCACCCTCGGGCCGCGGACATCGGGCTGCGGGCCAACCCCCACAGCCGGGGCGACGGCCTCACTCTCGGGCGCACCGCGGGCGCGGCCTTCGGCAAGAAGGACGCGGGGTTCTACGGCCACCTGATGCCGGCGGGCGTCTCGCTGGCCGACCCCGCGCGCTTCGTCGAACTGGCCCTCTACTACAGCGAGCACGCCCTGCTGTTCGACACGACGGGCGAGCGCTTCGTCGACGAGACGCTCGGGGACCATCTGACCACCATGGCGCTGCTGGAACGGCCGGAGGCCCGCGGCCTGCTGGTCGCCGACGCGCGGGTGCACCGCGAGTGGATCAGCGCCTCGTACGTGGAGGGCATCCCCGGCGTGGACAAGTTCCAGCTCTGCCATCGCGCCGGCGCCCGCAGCGCGGTGGCCGACAGCCTGGAGGACTTCGCCTCGATGCCCGAGGAATGGGGTTATCCCGGCGCCACGATCCGCGATCGCATCCTGGAATTCAATGCCTCCGTGGACGGAAGCGGCGAGACCGGCACGGCCGACGGGAACGGCACGCCGGCACCTGGCAGGCTGCTCGATCGCCTGCCTCTCGACGAGCCGCCGTTCTACGTCATCGAGGCGGCCCCGGCGATCACGTTCACCTTCGGGGGCCTGCTGATCGACGCCGGAACGCACGTCCTCTCGACCGAGACGGGGACGGGGACGGACACGGACACAGATGCGGACCCGGGCGGCCGACGCCCGATACCCGGCCTCCTCGCGGCCGGCGCGGACGCCGGGGGCCTCTACCGCCGCGCCTACGCGGGCGGCCTCGCCCCCGCGCTGGTCTTCGGCCTGACGGCGGCACGGACCGCCCTCGCCGGGGCGCCGACGGCCCTCGCGCGCTGAGCTTCGGTCGACTTCGGTCGGCTTCGGTCGGCTTCGGCCGGCTTCGGCCGGCTTCGGCCGCCGCTCGGCACAAATCCCGTGCACGAGGCTTGCCCGTCCGGCACCGCAGTGTCTAGCTTACTGAATTGAGTTCACTTTAACTCAACGGTTCGTGAGGTGATCATGCTTTCCGCATGCGTGGCGCGAACGCGCTCTTCCCCGAGGGAGGGACTGTGAGTCAGTTCCTGCTTGTCCTGGTCAGTGGTGTGGCCAGTGGAGCCGTGTACGGCCTGATGGGTCTCGGGCTGGTGATCATCTATCGGGCCACGGACGTCGTGAACTTCGCGATGGCCTCGCTCGCGACCCTGGGCCTGTACGTGGCGGTCTCGCTCCACGACCGCGGCGTGGCCACGGTGATCGGCATCCTCGCCGCCGTGGCGATCACCGTGGCGGCCGGCCTGGTCGTGCGCGAGACGGTGATCCGGCCGTTGGGACAGGGGCAGTTGTTCTCCGCACTCGTCGTGACGATGGGCGTGTCCCTGATCGCGGAGAGCGTGGCCGGATCGATCTGGGGCGACCAGCCCAAGGCGTTCCCCAGTCTGGTCGACGGGTCGGTGCGCTGGTCGGGCGCCGCGGTGCCGGTCCAGAGCCTGGTGACGATCGCCGTCGCCGCCGTCGCGATGGCGCTGGTGGGGTATCTGTTCTCCCGCACCACGCTCGGCTCGGCCATGCGCGCCGTGGCCGAGTCCGCCGACACCGCCCGCGTCGTCGGGCTGAGCGCGCAGCGCCTGGCCCGCATCTCCTGGGTGCTCGGCCTGGGCCTGGCCGCACTCGCCGCCTGTCTGTACGCACCGCGTTCCGGCCTGGTGCCCACCGCACTGGTCGCGCCCTTGTTCCGGGCCTTCGCGGGAATCTTCCTGGGCGGCCTGACCAGCATGTACGGGGCGGTCCTCGGCGGGTTGACCATCGGCGTCCTGGACAACCTGGCGGCGAACTACGCCTCCGCCAGCTTCCGGGACACGTTCGTGTTCTCGTTCACCGTGCTGGTACTGCTGATCCGTCCGCAGGGAATGTTCGGCACCCGCACCTTCCAACGGGTCTGAGGGGTCGCATCCATGGTCTTCAACCATTCCCTCCTGGCGAGGGCCGCCCTGGGCCCGGCCGCCGGCGCGGTGCTCATGGCGTTCATGGCCGCCGGCGCGATCCCCGCCTACCAGATGTACTCGGTGGGGCTCGCGGCGGTGTACACGATCGTCGTGCTGTCGGTCGGCCTGCTCGCCGGCTGGTCCGGCATCTGGTCGGTCGGCCACCCCGCCTTCTTCGCCATCGGCGCCTACTTCGCCGCGTACGGCAGCGGCCACGACTGGTCCCTGGAGACGGTGGTCCTCGGCGCCGTCGCCACCGGCGCCGCCCTGGGCGCCTTCCTGGGGTACGCGGGCGCCAGGTTCTCGGTGCTCTACATCGCCCTGCTGACCCTCGCGTTCACCACGGTCACCCTGGAGCTGATCAACCGCTGGAGCAGCGTGACCGGCGGCGACCAGGGCGTGCCGGTGATCCAGTTGCGCAGCGCGCTCGGCCTGGGCACCCTCGCGGGCGGCGGCACCGATGCGCAGTACCTCGCGGTCGGGGCGGCGGCCGTGGTGCTGGCGCTGGCCGTGCCGGCCGCCGCCTCGGGGCTGCGGATGCGCCTGGTGGCCGCCAAGTCGCACCCCCTGGCCGCCCGTACGATCGGCATCGCGCCGGAGGCGCAGTCGGCGCTGTCGTTCGCGGTGAGCGGGGCGGCCACCTGCTTCGCGGGCGTGCTGCTCGGGCTGCTCACCGGGTTCGTCAGCCCGGATCCGTTCTCGCTGACCCTGGGCATCTCGCTGATCGCGGCGTGCGTGCTCGGCGGGGTCGGCACCATCGTCGGCGCCGTGGCCGGCGGCATCTACCTCACCTGGAACCCTTCGCTGTCGTCCGCCGTCGGACTGCCCCAGCCGGTCGTGCAGGGCCTCGTACTGATCGCGGTGCTCCTCTTCCTGCCGGGTGGCGTCGTGCCGTTCCTCGCCAGGCCCGCGCGAATCGTCCTGCAGCGCGTGCTGCCAGGGCCGGACGCCGAAGTCCCGGCACCGTCGCCGTCGCCCGCCGAAGCGTCGGCGGACCGCACGCCGGTCGAGTCACCCCGGCCGCCGTCCGAGGCGACCGGCGACGACCCCGTCCTGCTGCGCCTGGAGCACGTGTCGGTCTCCTACGGGGGGCTCAAAGCCCTGGAGGACGCCTCGCTGTCCCTGCGGCAGAACGAGATCCTGGCGGTCATCGGGCCCAACGGGGCAGGAAAGACGACCCTGTTGAACGCACTGTCCGGGCTGACCGGCAACGGCAAGGTGAGCGGGACCGCCGACTTCGCCGGCCGGCCGCTGCTGAAGGCCAGGGCCACCGCACGGCGGCGGCTGGGCATCGGCCGCACGTTCCAGCACGCGGAGGTGTTCTCCGAACTCACCGTCGCGGAGAACGTGTTGTGCACCCGCCGCCGGATCACCGCCCGGGACCGGGCCGATGTCACGCGGCTGCTGCACTCCGTCGGCCTGGCGGACATGGCCGACCGCCGCCCCGGGGAGCTGCCGTTCGGCCTGCAGAAGCGTCTCGACCTGGCCCGCGCGATGGCCGGGGAGCCGAGACTGCTGGTCCTGGACGAGCCGTTCGGCGGCCTGGACTCGAGCGAACGGGCCCTGCTGGCAGGGCACATCAGGCGGCTGCAGGCCGACGGCACCGCCGTGGTGGTCATCGACCACGTCCTCGACGACCTCTTCTCCGTCGCCCACCGGGTGCTCGCCTTCGACTTCGGCCGCACGATCGGCGAGGGCACCCCGGACACCGTTCTGGAGGATCCGAAGGTGCGGTCGTCGTACCTGGGGACGGTCGACGGCAGGACGCGGCCGCCCGAGCGCGTGGGCGAACGGAGCATGATCCGGCTGCACGGGGTCGGCCACACCTACGGCGGCGTGGTCGCGCTGCGCGACGTCGACCTCGACGTCCGCCAAGGGGTCGTGCTGGGCATCGCCGGAGCCAACGGAGCGGGCAAGAGCACGCTGGCCGGCATCCTGCACGGCTCGCTCGAACCGGCCCGCGGCGACCGGGAGACGGGCGGAGTGGTCCGCACCAGCCTGGCGCCCGAGGGACGGGCCCTGTTCAAGACGCTGTCCCTGCGCGAGAACCTCGAAGTCGCGGCGTACGCGGCGGGCATCACCGGTGCGCCGCTGCGCGAACGGCTGGAGGAGACCGTCGATTGGCTCCCGGTGCGGCTGCGCGACCGGATGTCCGCGTCGGCCGGCGGGCTGTCCGGCGGCGAGCAGCAGATGCTCGCGATCGCCCGGGCCCTGATCGTGGAGCCGGACGTCCTGATCGTCGACGAACCGGCGCTCGGGCTGGCCCCCGCCCTGGTCGACGAGGTGTACGACCGGCTCGCCAGGCTGGCCCACGACGGCCTGACCGTCGTACTGCTCGAACAACTGCTCAGCCGGGCCATGTCGGTGTGCCACGAGGTGGCCGTGCTGCACGAGGGCGTCGTCGCGGCCCACGGGCGGCCGGACGACCCCGAGTTCGCGGCCCTGGCGGAAACGGCGTACTTCAGCGGCGGCCTGGCAGCCGCCCCGACCGCGGCGGCCTCCGCCCGGACCTCCCGAGTGAACTGAACTCCCCGTGTGAACTCCCAGCGTGAACTCCCAGTGTGAACTCGTGATGTGCACTCCCGTTGTGATCTCCCGTTGTGAACGAGGTGGACCGTGTTCCGGACAATAAGAAGATTCCGCCGAGCAGCGGGAGCCACGGCCGTACTGGCCGTGGTGGCGCTGACCGCCAACGCATGTGCCGGGGAGGACTCCGCAGCGGCCGGTGGCAGCTCCTCCGAGATCCACATCGGCGCGTGGCTCCCGCTCACCGGCGCGACCGCCACGTACGGCGTGGCGGAGAGGGCGGGCGCCGACGCGTACTTCAAGATGCTCAACGCATCCGGGGGCGTCAACGGCCGCAAGATCAAGTGGACCGTGAAGGACAACGCGGCCGACCCCCAGCAGACCGTGCAGATCGCACGTGAACTGGTGGGCCAGGACAAGGTCGTGGCCATCGTCAACGCGAACGGCACCGCGCAGGCGGAGGCTGCCTTCCCGTTCGTCCTCAATCAGTCCAAGGTGCCGGTCCTCAACGAGGTCGGCGGTACCGAGTCCTGGTACAAGCCGCCGCGGGCCGGGCTGTTCGGCACCCAGACCCTCTATGAGGACCAGGCCGCGGCGATCGCCGCCTGGGCGGTGCAGGACGGGGCGAAGAAGATCCTCGTCGTGCACAGCGACCCGGCGGCCTTCGTGAACGTGGCCAAGCAGGTGGAGCCCGTCGCGAAGAAGGTCGACCCGTCGGTCGAGGTGGAGCGGCTGGCGGTGAAGTACCAGACCACCGACTACACACCGGTGATCAGCAAGGTGAAGGCCGCGAAGACCCAGGCGGTGATCGTGATCCTCACCTCCCCCGAGGCGGCCGCCTTCCTCAAGGAGGCCAAGCTCCAGGGGCTGTCCCTGCCCACCTACGCATACGCGCCGGTGGCCGCCGAGTCGACGGTCGCGCTGGCCAAGGACGCGGCCGAGGGCCTCAAGGCCGTACAGCTGGTGAAGGCTCCCTCGGACCCGGACCCCGCGGTGCAGGAGTTCCGGACCGCGATGGCCAAGTACGAGCCCGGTCAGGACGCGGGCTTCCTCGCCCTGTGGGGCTGGAGCAACGCGAAGGTGTTCGCCGAGATCGCGAAGACCGTCAAGGGGCCGGTCACGTCCCAGGCCATCACCGCGGCGTACCAGAAGGCGTCCTCGGTCGATCCCGGGGTGTCGCCGGTGATGAAGTTCAGCGCGAGCGACCATCTCGGCACGCGCAGCGTGCAGCGCGTGGTCGTGAAGAACGGCGTCTGGACATCCGTCGGCGACTTCTACACGCCTCCGACCCGCGACTGAGAGTCCTGCCCGTCGCGCTCCCGTGGAAGGAGCCCGTTCGGCCGGCCCGGCATGCCGCAGCATGCCGGGCCGGCCGAACGCGCCTCCTGTAGCAGGTCCCCGAGGAGACGAATAGGCTGGTCGAAGGGGTCGATCTCTGATCCGATCCGAGGAGCCTCCCATGGGGAAGAACAGAACGGGCACCTGGCGTGCGGCGGGAGTCGTGACCGCACTCGCGACGGCCGCGGCGATCGCCTCCGCAGCCCCGGTTCAGGCTCAGTCCACCGCTGAACTGTCCGCGTGGGTCACCGACGGCTGGGGCGGCGGAACCATCACCAGCCAGCCCGCCGGGATCAACTGCCACACGTCGGCATGGGACCCGTACGCGGAGAACCAACCCCAGCCGTCTCCGAGCGGCCCCTGCACCGCGACCTTCGAGGTCGGCACCACGGTCACCTTCACCGCCACCCCCGACCCGGGGTCCGCCATCAACGACGGTCCCACGCCGAATCCCGTGACCATCCGGACCGGCTACAACTTCACGTGGGTGATGTTCTGCCCGATCGACGGCCTCTGCTCCGCCGGTTAGGCCCAGCGCCCTGTCATACCTGACCTGTCATCCCTGACCTGTCATCCCTTGACCGCCGAGCTGGCCACGCCCTGGACGAACCAGCGCTGGAAGAAGGCGAACACCACGAGCACGGGCAGGACCAGCAGGACGCCGAAGGCCAGGATCTGACCCCAGTCCGGCGGGAGCTGTCCCTGGAAGACGCTCATCTCCATCGGGAGCGGACGGACCGAGGGGTCGGAGACCATCAGGACCGGCCACAGGAAGGATCCCCACTGGGTGAGGAACGTGAGGATCGCGACCGACGCGAACGCCGGCTTCGACATGGGGACGATGATGGCGAAGAAGGTGCGCCAGGGTCCGGCGCCGTCGATGCGGGCGGCTTCCTCGATGCTCGGCGGGATCGTGCGGAAGAACGTGTGGAACTGGTAGACGGAGAAGGCGTTGGCGATGAACGGGAGCGCCTGGATGAGGAGCGTGTTCCGCTGGTCGTTGAACATGTAGAACAGCGGCACGGCCACCGACTCGAACGGGACCAGCATCAGCAGCAGGACGAGGGTGAAGACAGCCTCCTGGCCGCGCCACTTCAGCCGTGACAGTCCGTACGCCGCCATCGAGTTGACGAACAGCCCGCCGGTCACCACCACGAACGCCAGCAGCAGCGAGACGCCCATGAAGCGCCAGAAGTAGCCGGTGCTGTCGGAGTCGAGGGCGTCGAACACGGCGGCGTAGTTGTCGAAGGACAGGTGGGTGGGGAGGAAACCGGACAGGCCGTTCAGTACCTCGTCGGAGGGCTTGAGGCTGCCCAGGAACAGGTAGATCACCGGCAGTGCGAAGACGAACGCCAGCACGCTGAGCACGGCGTAGTCGAGGAAGCGCCGCAGCGGCGGGCGGGTCGTCCCCGCACTCATGCTCGTACTCATGCTCAGTCCTCGATTCCGGGGCGGACGACTCGGCGCTGGACGAGCGTCAGGACCACGACGATCAAGAAGAAGACGACGGTGATCGCGGACGCCTGGCCGATGTTGTTCTGGTCGAAGGCGGTGGTGACGGCCTGGTACATCACGGTGCGGGTGGCGTCCTCGTCGAGTCCGCCGCCGCGGATGAGGACGTACACCTGGTCGAAGACCCGGAAGGACAGCACCGAGGTGAGCGTGGCGACGAAGACGAGGGTGCCGTGGATCCCGGGCAGGGTGACATGGCGGAACTGCTGCCAGCGGGTGGCGCGGTCGAGGCGGGCCGCCTCGTAGAGCTCGGTGGGTATCTGCTGGAGTCCGGCCAGCAGGATGACCATCTGGAAGCCGACGCCCTGCCACACCGACAGCACGATGATCGAGGCCATCGCGGTGGCGGAGTCGCCGAGCCAGTCGAAGGCTCCCCAGTTGCCGAAACTCACCGCGTGCAGTGCGGAGTTGAGCATGCCCTGGTCGCTGCGGGAGAGGATGAGGCGCCAGATGACGGCGACCAGCGCCATGGGGAAGACGACCGGCATGAAGAAGAGGGACCGGAAGAGGCCGATCGCCTTCAGCTTGCGGTTCAGCAGGATCGCCAGGGCGAGCGCGAGGCTCGTCTGCAGCGGGACGACGACCACGGCGAAAGTCAGGTTGTTGAGCAGGGCCCGCAGGAAGGGGCCGGACAGGTCGGGGTCGGTGAACAGCCGCCGGTACTGCTCCAGGCCGAAGAAGGTCGGCGGCAGCGGGGAGCCGAGCCGCACGTTGTAGAAGGAGAGCACCACGGCGTAGCCGAACGGTACGCCGACGAAAGCGATGAGTCCGGCGAGGGCGGGGCCGGACATGGCCAGCCCGTGGATCCGGTCGCGGTTCCTGCGCGCCGGCCGGCCCGGCTTCGTGGATCGTGCGGGTCGCCCGGCGCCGGCGGGCTTCGTCGAGGTCACGGGTGGGTTCTGCGCCCTGTCCGAGGACGCGGACTGCGCCGTTTCGGCAGAATTCACGGGTCGGTCCTGTTCCCGGCGGGGCGGGCGCGGCTCGTATGCGCCCGCCCCGGCCGATGTGTCCTGCGGTCTACGGGATCTGGTAGCCGGCGTTGTCCGAGAAGTCCTGGTCGATGCCGCGGGCGGCCTTCTCCAGGGCGCTCTTCGGGTCGGCGCCGCCGTAGACGGAGTTCAGTGCCTCGCTGAACTTGGCGGTGATCGTGGGATATCCGGCGGTCACCGGGCGGGTGACCGCGACACAGGACTTGGTGATGTCGGTGTCACCGCAGGGCTTGGCGAGCTGGTCGGCGAAGAGCTGGAGCGGGCCGCCGGTCCTGTACAGCGGGCTCTTGGCGAGCGCGGTCTTCGTGGCCGGCACCGCGCCGTTGGCCGTGGTCATCGCGGTGATGTTGGTGTCGTCGAGCAGGGAGTCGAGGAAGGTGCCGGCGGCCTTGGCGTTCTTGGTGCCGGCGCCGATGCCCCACTGCCACGAGCCCTGGCCGGTCTTGGGGCCGTTGCCGAAGTCGGGCAGCGGCAGGACGACGAGGTCGTCGCCGAGGGCCTCGCTGTACGTGGGGTACATCCAGTGACCGACCCAGCTCAGCGCGACCCGGCCCTTGGCGAAGGCATTGCCGTCGGTGTTGGGGTCGACGTACGTCTTCCAGGACTGGAAGGTCTTCATGGCCGAGACGACGGCGGGGGTGTCGAGGGCGCCGGCCGCCTTGCCGTCCTTGAGCAGCGAGCCGCCCGCCGACCAGACGATCGGCGCGAAGCCGTAGGTGCCCCATTCGGTCGCGTAGCCGTTGCCCTCCTGGAGGTCGAGGGTCTTGCCGTCGGAGTCCTTGGCCTTGAGCGCCTCGAGGGCTTCGGTGAACTGCGCCGCCGTCCAGTCGTCGGCCAGGCCGGTCGGGTACTTCACCCCGGCCGCGTCCAGCAGCTTCTTGTTGCCGTAGACGCCGAGGCCCGAGTCGTACATGCCCAGGCCGTAGTGCTTGCCGCCTATCGCGCCCTGCGCCTTGATCGCGTCGGTGGCGTTGTCGAGCGTCGCGGCGGACACATGGCCGTCGACCGGGGCGAGCTTCTTGTTGTAGACGAAGTTGGCCATGGTCGGGCCGTCGAACTCCATGACGTCCGGCAGCTTGGAGGCGTCGGTGGCGGTGATGGTCTTGGTGTAGTCGTTGGCGGGGATGAGCTTCAGCTCGACCTTGACCTTGCTCTGCGAGGAGTTGAAGGAGGTCACCGCGGCCTGCAGCGCGGCGTCCTCGCTCTTCTGCCCCTGGTGGGCCCAGACGCTGATGGTGCCCGTGCCGCTGCCGGACTCGGCGGCGGTGTCGGTGCCGCCGCCTCCGCCGCAGGCGGCGAGTGCCGCCAGGGGCAGGGCGAGGGCCAGGCCCGTGCGGGCCGCGTGGCGGGACCTTCTGTTTCCGGCGTTCATGGGTCGGTGCCTCCGTGCTTCGGTGCGTGCGTCAGTGCTGGGCGAGGGTGGGGTGCGGGACTGCGGGGTGCCGTCCGGCGTGGGGCTCCGGGGTGCGAGCGCCCTGCTCGGGGCGCTCGCGGGTCAGTGCGGTCCGCGCGGACGTGGTGGCGCGGTCGTCTCGCGCAGGACCAGGCGGGTGGGCATGCGGACGTGCCCCGGCGGTTCGGCGTCGGGCTCGTCCAGCCGGCGCAGCAGCAGACGAGCCGCCTCGGCACCCTGGCCCGCGACGGGCTGGGCGACGGTGGTCAGCCCGACCACGTCGGCCAGTTCGTGGTCGTCGAAGCCGACGACGGACACGTCGTCGGGTGCCTTCAGCCGGTGTCGGCGCAGGGCGCGCAGCGCGCCCATCGCCATCTCGTCGGACTGGGCGTACACGGCGGTCGGCGGGCGGGCGGCGGCCAGCAGCTCGGTCATGGCCCGTTCGCCGCCCTTGACCGTGTAGTCGCCGTCCGCCTCCAGGGCCGGGTCGTGCTCTATCCCGGCGTCGGCCAGGACGTCCAGGTACGCCTGGCGTCGCTCGACGGGGGTGGTCCAGTGCAGCGGCCCGCTGGACCCGGAGATCATGCCGATCCGGCGGTGGCCGAGGTTGACCAGGTGCCGTACGGCGCTCTCGGTCCCGGCGCGGTCGTCGATGCCGACGACGGTGAAGCCGGGGCGGGCTCCGCCGACCGTGGTGGCCAGCGGCACGCCGAGGGAGCGCAGCGCGGCGGCCTCGTCCTCCTCGGGAATCAGCAGGGACAGCACGGCGTCCACGCGCTTGCGGACCGGCATCCCGGTGAAGAAGCGCTTGCGCGTCTCCGGGGAGCCCAGGTTGTACAGCAGTACGTCGTAGCCGGCGGCGCTGAACACCTGCTCGGCCGCGTCCAGCACCGTGCCGAAGAACCAACGGCCGATGTACGGGGCGACCACCCCGATGGTGTAGGTGCGTCCGCTGGCCAGGCTGGACGCCGAGCGCGATGCGGTGTAGCCGAGTGCGGCGGCGACGGCCGTGATCTGCGCCCGTACCTCCTCGGACACGCCCGCCCGGCCGCGCAGGGCGCGGGACACGGTGGACGCGGAGACACCTGCGGCGCTGGCGACGTCGTTGATGCTGACCGTCACAGGGCTTTCCTCCCGTCGGGATTTCACGTCGGTGTGATCTGCGAGTGACGTGACCGTAAACCCGACCCTGTCGTTGCGCAAGCGTTTGCGTTCATATTTACTTGGGCCGATTCTCAAGTGATCCGATGGAGATCAACATTCAGCGCATGCGTTTGGGCGCTGTGAGCCGACAGGAACTGCCCATGCGATACGCCCCGCCCGGCCTCTGTGTGAACGACTTCGCTCTGCTGCGGGACGCGGACGGCACGTATGCGGTACTGCACCTCCAGGGCCCCTGGACAACGGAGTTCGACCATCTGCGCATGGAGACCTCGTACGGCCGGGCCACCTCCACCGACCTGGTCCGGTGGCAGCCGCAGGGCACCGTCTTCGGCAACGGTCTGCCCGGCCGCTTCGACCAGCAGGCCGTCTGGACCATGCATCCGTTCCGGCACGGCGGCGCGGGGATGGCGATGTTCTACACCGGCGTCGTCGGCCTCACCCCCGAAGGCTGGCCGCTCCAGTCCGTGGGCCTCGCGTACTCCGACCGCACCGACGGCACCGGCTGGCGCCGCCACGGCGTCGGGCCGGTCGTCGAGGCGGACCCGCGCTGGTACCGCACCGGCGAACGGATGGGCTGGCGCGACCCGTTCGTCGTGCGCGACGACGAGTCGGACGGCTGGGTGATGGTCGTCTGCGCCAGCGACGCCGCCCTGCCGGTGGAGGTCAGCGGCTGTGTCGCCTGGGCCACCTCCGACGATCTGGAGCACTGGACGGTGCACCCGCCGCTCGTCTCACCCGGCGACGTCGACGAACTGGAGTGCCCGGTCCTGGAACGCCTCGACGACGGAAGCTGGCTGCTGCTCGGCTCCGTCGGCGCGAGCCGGAACTTCGAGGCATGGACCGCGCCCGGGCTGCGCGGCCCCTGGACCCGCCGCGGCCCCCTCGGCCCGACCGGCTCCTACGCCCCGCGTGTCGTCGTCGCGCCCGACGGCTCCCGCGTCGTCCTGCACACCACCCCGCGCCGGGTCGGCCTCACCGACTCGGGCGACCGCTGCCGTGGCATGCTCGCCCAGCCGAAACTGCTGGTCACGCCCTCGGGCGCGGCGCCGCGCCTGGAATGGTGGCCGGGCCTGGACGCCTGGCTCGGCGAGGAGAGCGACCAGGCCGCCCTGCACGCGGTCGGCGACATCGGCGTCTCCGGACGCGTCGAGGTCACCCTGCGCACCGAAACCCCCGGCGGCGGCCGGCCCGCCCTCGTCGTCGGCTGCGACGGCAAGGAGCTCACGGTCACCGGGCTCGACGGAGTCCCGCTCGGCGAGGCGGCGCTGTCCGAACCCGCGGCCGCCCTGCGCATCCTGACCGTCGGTGAGTACGTCGAGGTGTACGCCGACGGCGTCTTCGTCCTGTCCACGCTGAGCTACTCCGGCCATCCGGCCCCGTGGACGGCCGTCACGGACGGACGTGAACGCGTCGTCCCCGTCCGCCCTGTCCGTCTGCCCGACCCGGACCGCGACGACGCGTCCGCCGTCTGGCCGGGCAACCCGGATCTCCCGGTCCACGACAAGCCGGTGGCCTGACGGCGGACCGCCCCGGTCACCGCTCGCGCGAGGCGCAGAGTTCCTGGTCGACGAGGGCGTTCTGGGCCTGCTCGGTGGAGAGGTCGCGGGCGCCGTCGCCGGTGGCGTTCAGGACGACGATCCGGCGGCCGTCCTCGCTGATGCCGTCGCGGGTGGTGTAGCCGGGGAGGTCGCCGGGGTGGCTGTAGTAGGAGCCGCCGCAGGTGAGGGGGATCCGCAGCAGGCCGAGGCCGTAACGCGCGCCGGGCCAGACGACGTCCAGGTCGGGGGCGGGCACGGTCGTCTTCATCTCGGCCAGCTCGGCCGGGTGCAGCAGCCGGCCGCCGAGGAGGGCGGAGTAGAAGCGGGTCAGGTCGTCGGTCGTCCCGATCATGGCGCCGGCCGCGCCCCCGGCGGTGGGGTTGAACTCGGTGGTGTCGATCGTCTCGCCGGAGCCGTCGAAGTCGGAGTAGCCGTGCAGATGACGGCCGGGGATCGTGACGCCCGTGGTCGGCGCGACGGTGTGGCGCAAGCCCAGCGGCCGGATGATGCGCCGGGTCACCTCCTGCTGCCAGGTGTCGCCGGTGACCTGCTGGATGATCATTCCGGCGAGGATGTAACCGGTGTTCGAGTACGACCACTTGGCGCCGGGCTCGAAGTCCGGCTGGTGCCGCATCGCGATGGCGACGAGCTGCTCGTCGGTCCAGGTCCTGTACCGGTCGGCCTCGAAGCCGTCCACGTCGGCGAGCAGGGGGAAGTCCGCCGTGTAGTTGAACAGCCCGCTGGTGTGCTGGAGCAGCTGCCGTACGGTCACCTTGCTGCCGTCGTTGCCGTTGCCGGAGACGACTCCCGGCAGCCACTTCTCGACGGTGTCGTCCAGCGACAGCCGTCCCTCGCCGACCAGTTGCAGCACGACGGTGGCGACGAAGGTCTTGGTGGCGCTGGCCATGCGGAACCGGTCGCCGGGGCGCACCGGGGCCCCGGTGGCGGTGTCGGTCACCCCGGCGGTGGCATAGCGGTGGCTGCCCGGGCCGGTCGACTCGGCCACGACGCCGACGGTCCCGGTCTTCATGATCGCGTCCACCGCGTCCTGCAGTTTCCCGCCCTGTGCAGGCTTGTCGAGGGGCGTCGACGCCGCCGCGGACGCCGGCTCATGGGTCGTCGCGCTCGCCGCGCCCGTCACGGTGGCGGTGCCGACCAGCGCGGCCAGCACGCTCGTGGCCACGATGCGGGTGGTGATCCGGGTCCTGGCGTTGGTCGTGGCGTTCATGAGGCGCGGGCTCCTTGCGTTCGGTGACGCGGTCTTCGCACCGCCCTTGCGGTGTGACCGCCACGCTAGGGACTCTGCCTGTGACCGACGATCAGGCCAGCGGGCCTGTTCCAAGGGGTGCTGTCCCCCGCACCCGGGTGCAGCCAGCTCTACCTCCCTTACCCGGCGCGGCTGTTGACGTGCCGTCAGTTCCGGCGCTGCACGTCCTCCAGGTAGCGGAGCACCGCGGCCACCCGCCGGTCGACCTGGTCGGTGGGAGACAGGTCGAGCTTGGCGAAGATGCTGCGGATGTGCTTGTGGACGGCGCCGTCCGTGACGACGAGCCGTTCGGCGACGGCACTGTTGCCCAGGCCCTCGGCCATCAGGGCGAGCACATCGCGTTCCCGGGGGCTGAGCCGTTCCAGTCTGCTGTCCCGGCGGCTGCGGGTGAACAGTTGGGCGACGACCTCGGGGTCGATGGCGGTGCCGCCGTCCGCCACGCGCCGCAGCGCGTCGAGGAACTCCTCGACCCGGCCGACCCGTTCCTTCAGGAGGTATCCGAGGCGGCCCACGCCGCTGCCGAGCAGTTCCGTCGCGAAGGACTGCTCGACGTACGCGGACAGCACGAGGACCGCGAGGTCGGGCCGGCGGCGTCGGGCCTCGACGGCGGCGACGATCCCCTCGTCGGTGTGGGTCGGCGGCATCCGGACGTCGAGGATGGCCACGTCGGGCTTGTGCTCGTCGATGGCCGCCAGGGCCGCGTCCGCGGTCCCGGCGGTGGCCACGACGTCCAGGCCCTCGGCGCGCAGCAGCAGGGCCAGCCCCTCGCGCAGCAGCGGGTCGTCCTCGGCAATCACTATCCGCATGAAAGTTCACCTTGAGAGTCGTCGAGACCCGCACGGGCGGGCGGTGTCGAGGGTGGTCAGGATCCGCAGGGCAGCTCCACCGCGACGACGGTGGGGCCGCCGGGCGGGCTGGTCACGGAGAGGGCTCCGTCGTGTGCCGCGATGCGGCGGCGGATGCCGGTGAGTCCGGAGCCGCCGGCGTCGTCCGCGCCGCCGCGGCCGTCGTCGGTGATCCGCATCTGGAGTCGGCCGCCGCGGCTGCGGACCGTGACGGTGGCGTGCGAGGCCCGGCTGTGCTTGGCGACGTTGGTCAGCGCCTCGGCGACGACGAAGTAGGCCGTCGCCTCCACGGAGGCGGCGCAGCGCTCGTTCGCCTCGACGTCGATCCGGCAGGGCACGGGGCAGTCGGCGGCCAGTCCGCTCAGGGCGCCTTCGAGGCCGCGGTCGTCCAGTACGGGCGGCAGGATGCTCCGGGAGACCGAGCGCAGTTCGGCCAGTGCCTGTTCGGCGGCGCTCTGGGCGCGTTCGAGGAGTTCCTCGGCTCCGGACGGATCGCGGGTGACCATCCGGCGGGCGGCGCCGACCAGCACGGTGACGTTGACGATCCGGTTCTGCGTGCCGTCGTGCAGCGAGCGCTCGATGCGGCGCAGTTCGGCCGCGTGGGCGTCCAGGGCGGCGGCCCGGGTGGCGGTGAGCTCCGCGACGCGCAGGGACAGGTCCGTCTCGGGGCCGGCCGCGAGCAGACGGCGTCCGGGTTCCGCCTGCGACCGGGCCATGCCGGGGGTGAGCCCCAGGAGCATCGCGATCCAGGCCAGGCTCGTCAGGGCCACCGCGAGGGCGTCCGGCCAGGAGTGCGCGGCCGCGTTCCCGGCCGGCCAGGTGCCCTGGGCCGCGTCCTGGGGTATCAGCTGCCAGTACAGCGGATAGAGGAGATCGCGGAGCGCGAAGAGCGGGAGCAGGACGGCGATCAGGCTCAGCAGGAGCCCCAGCGTCGCGTGGCGCACCAGCCAGCGCACCTCCCGCCGGGTGGTGGGGTCGACGAGTGCGAGCCGCAGCCGGGTCGGCGCCGGACCGGGGGCGATGACCTCGGGGCCCGAGCGGCCGAGCCGACCGCGTTCCCGCGCGGCGAGGGCGTGCAGGGCGCGCAGCAGGGCGGGCGCCATGAGCAGCCCCACGCCGAACGGCGCGAGCACCGCGGCGAGCGCCAGACCGGCCAGCAGGGCCAGGGCCGGCAGCGCGGTGCCGAGGGCGCCGGCGAGCTGTTCGAGAGCGGCGCCGGCGGCACCGACGGTCTGGCGCGCGACGGCTTTGATCCCGGTCCGCCGGTGAGCTGATGGTTCTGGCTGGATCCTCATCGGCCCCCTTTCGCCAACGACCTTAGAGTGCACCGGAGTTCGCCGCCGGACCGGATCCCGTTTCGACGAGGTTCAGCGCCCCGGAACGCGGCCCCGGACCCCGGAGGTACAGCCTGCTGTACCCCGAACCGGGCGGCAGGCGGGGTCGGCCGCGAGGGCCGTTGATCCATAGCGTCTGGGCATGACAGCGGGGCCGGCCCGGCAGTTGGTCCCGGATCCCCGAAGACTCCGGCGGAGGACACCCGATGACGTACAGCGACCCCTACCACCTCACCACCGCCGACACGCCTGAGGCGCCCGCACCCGGTGCGACCCGCGCGGATGTTCTGCGTGTCCTGCTCTGGGCGGTGCTGGTGATCAGCGCGGTCGGCAACACGGTCGCCTCGTACGCCGCCGCCTCGACCCAGGTCCACCTGGCGCTCGGCGCGGTCAGCGCGCTCTGCGTCGCGGCGCTCGTCGCGCAGCGGCTGCGGGGCCGTCGATGAACGCGGCCGTCGCGGGCGCCGACCGCCCGGTCCCCCAGGGAAGCACCGCGGGGACGGCGGAGCAGGCGCCGCCCGCCATCGCGCTGACGCAGGTCAGCAAGACGTATCCGGGGGACGTCCGCGCCCTCGATGACGTGACCCTCACCGTGCGGCGCGGCACGTTCCTGGCGGTGATGGGGCCGTCGGGGTCGGGCAAGAGCACCCTGATGCACTGTGCCGCCGGACTGGACTCCCCCACCTCGGGAAGCATCCGGATCGACGGCCGCGAGATCGCCGGGCTGAACGAGACCCGCCGTACCGAACTGCGCCGCGAGCACATCGGGTTCGTTTTCCAGTCGTACAACCTGATCCCCTCGCTGAGCATCGCGGACAACATCACGCTGCCGCTGCGGCTGGCGGGCCAGGCGCCGGACCAGGAGTGGCTGCGGGCGCTGATCGACCGGGTCGGACTGTCGGGACGGCTCGCGCACCGGCCGGCCGAACTCTCCGGCGGTCAGCAGCAACGAGCCGCCATCGTCAGGGCGTTGGTGGCCAGACCGGCCGTCGTGTTCGCGGACGAGCCGACCGGCGCGCTGGATCTGCACAGCGCCCACGAGGTACTGGGCCTGCTGCGGGAGATCGTCGACGAACTGGGGCAGACGGTCGTGATGGTCACCCATGATCCGGCGGCCGCTGCTCAGGCGCACCGGGCGCTGGTGATGGCCGACGGCCGGGTGGTCGAGAGCCTCGACCGGCCCACCGCACCCGATCTGGCGAGCCGTCTCGTCGCCCTCGGAAAGGTGTAGCAGCGATGTTCACTCTCGCGATACGGATGGCCGGACAGCGGATCGCCGCGCTGCTGGCCGTGGCCTGCGCGGTGCTCGGTGGCGCGGCCCTGATCACCGCCACCGGAGTGCTGGCCGAGTCCGGGCTCCGGTCCCATCTTCCGGCCGGGCGGCTGGCCGGCTCGGACGTCGTCGTCTCGGCCGACCAGAACTACCGTCCGGCCGCCGACCTGCCGATCGCCCTCCCGGAGCGCGGCCGCGTACCGGCGAAGCTGGTCGACGAGCTGGCGGGGCGGCCGGGCGTGGCCACGGCGGTCGGCGACATCGGTTTCCCCGCCGCGCTCGTCGACGGCCGGGGCGCCGTCGTCCCGACCGAGGATCCCGGGACGGCGGGCCACGGCTGGTCGTCGACCGGGCTGCTGCGGGACCCACGGGTCGACGGCAGCCGGCCGGAGCGTGCGGACGAGATCGCCGTGGACAGCGTCACGGCGGCCGCCGCGGGGGTCGGGGTGGGCGACCGGGTCGAGGTCGTGGTGGCCGGCCGGTCCGCCGCCGTCCATCGGGTGTCGGCGGTGGTCGACGCTCCGGGCGCCGGGATCTTCTTCGCCGACGCGACGGCCGCACAGCTGTCCGGTCGGGACGGCTCGCCCCGCTCGGCGACCGTCGACCTGATCGCCCTGCGCACAGAGCCGGGAGCGGACGCCGACGCGGTCGCCGCCGACATCCGGAATCAGGTGAACGGCAGGGGGCTGGTGGTGGCCACGGGCGACGACCGGGGCGACCTCGCGGCGGTCGGCGCGGGCGCGGCGCGCTCCCTGCTCATCCTGCTGGCCGGTTCGCTGTCCGGGATCATCCTGCTCATCACCGGGTTCGTGACGGCGAGCGCGCTGGCGGTGTCGATCTCCGGGCAGCGTCGTGACCTGGCCCTGATGCGGGCGGTCGGGGCGACCCCGAAGCAGATCCGCCGGCTCGCCGCCGCCCAGGCCTGCGTCATCGCGGCCGTGGCCGCGGTACCCGGTGTCGCCGTCGGCTATCTTCTCGCGGGCGAGTTCCGGAGCCGGTTGGCGGACCGCGGGGTCCTGCCGGACGGCCTGCCGCTGACCTTGAGCCCGCTGCCCGCGCTCGCCACGGTTGTCCTCCTGGGCATCGCCGTGCAGGCGTCGGCGCGCGGCGCGGCCTGGCGCACCTCGCGGCTGCCGGCCACCGAGGCGGTCGCGGAGTCGCGCAGCGAACCCCGCAACCCGTCGAAGTTCCGCACCGGCGCGGGCCTGTTGACCATCGTCGCCGCGACCACCCTGTCCGCCGCGCCGCTCTTCTCCCGCACGCCCATCGGCGCCTCCGCGACCTCCATTTCGGGCATCCTCGGGGCGATCGGCCTGGCGATGGCCGGACCCGCCCTCGTGCGGGGCATCGGCAACACGCTGGCCCGGGGGCTGAAGTCCGGTGGCTCCGCGCCGACCTGGCTGGCCGTGTCCAACGTCCGCGGCTACGCGCTGCGTCTCGCGGGAGTCGTCAGCACCCTCGCGATGGCCGTGGTGTTCGTGCTGACGTACACCTTCGCGCAGACCACCGTGCTGACCGCCACCGCGCAGGAGACCCGCGACGGCACCCTCGCCCAGCAGCGGCTGACCGCACCGGGCCTCGGCGGCCTGCCCGGCGACGCGCTGACCGCCGTACGCCGGACCGAGGGCGTGCGCGCCGCCGCCCCGGTCAGTACGACGACGGTGGTGTGGCCGTACCGGATGCTCGGCGACGAACAGGTGGAGTCCGGCTCGGCGATGATCCTGACCCCGGACGCGGCGAAGGTGCTCGACCTGGACGTGGACTCCGGCAGCCTGACCGGGCTCACCGGCGACACGATCGCCGTCAGCGCGGACGTCGCCGCCTCGCGCGGCGCGGAGTTGGGCCGCCCGGTGACCCTGGTCCTCGGTGACGGCGCCCGCGTCACCGCCCGGGTCGCCGCCGTGTACGGCCGCGGCCTCGGCTTCGGCGCGGTCGTGCTCTCCCGTGACCTCGCCGCCGGTCACACGACCACGGGTCTCGACCAGAGCATCCTGGTACGCACCGACGGCACTGCCGCCGCGAGCCGCAGCCTCGCCGCCCTCGCCGCGTCCCGGCCGGGCCTGACCGTCGGGCCCGCCACCGACACCGCCGACGGCGGACTGAGCGACGCGCCGCCCGAGGTCTGGGTGAACCTGGCCCTCATCGTCGTGCTCCTCGGCTATCTCCTGCTCAGCATCGCCAACAAGATCGTCGCCGCCACGGCCCAGCGCCGCACCGAACTGGCCACGCTCCGCCTCAACGGCACCACGCCGCGCCAGGTCCGCGTGATGATGCGCCGCGAGGCCGCGGTGATCTCGGCCGCCGCGCTCGGCACCGGCCTGGCCCTGTCGGCGGTTCCGCTCGCTCTGCTGGGCGTGGGGTTCCTGGGCCGCCCCTGGCCCGCGGGACCGGTCTGGCTGCTGCCCGCCCTGGTCCTGACGATCGTCGCCCTGGCCTTCCTGACCGTCGAGCTCCCCACCCGTCAGGCCCTGCGAACGGCCCCTGTCCACGCCCTCGCCGACCGCCAGTAGACACACGGGCAGTAAACACACGGGCGGCAGCGGCCGTGCGGCCGCCCGAAAGGGTCGGCCCGACAGGGGCAGCCCGACAGGGGCAGCCCGACAGAGGCAGTCGGAACACGCCCGATCGGCGGCCTCGTGGATCCTTCGCGCTGTCGGGCCCGAGCTCAACCGGACGATGTGAGCGAGGACCACACGCCGAACCACTGCTCGGCGCCGAAGTCCTCGAACCGCTCCACCTCGGTGAACCCCAGCGCTGCCGCGAGGCGCATCGAGCGCTCGTTGGCGGTCTGGGTACGCAGCACCACCGACGTGCCGGGCAGCGCGTCGGCGAACCAGTCGAGTGCCGCTGCGCACGCCTCGGCGCCGTACCCGCGTCCCCACGCCGACGGCAGGATCAGGTAGCCGAGTTCGGCCTCCCCGAGATCCGGACGGATGTGCCCCGGACTCTCCGCGTCGTGCCGATCGAGCCTGACCATGCCGATCATCGCTCCGCCGAGATCGATCACGAAGAAGCCGGGGCGCTGCCCGGGCACCTCAGGCACCGTGCGCTCGAGTTCATCGCGCGGTCGAGGGCCGCCGAGGTAGGTGTGCGCCTCCGGTGAGGCGAACAACTCGATGAACGCGGCCCGGTCCCCGGCCTCGGACCCGCGGAGCACCAGCCGCTCGGTCCTGATCGGGGCGGGCGGCCAGGCGACGGGTCCGAGCTCGGTCATGGCGGGCAAGTTATCGCACGCCCCGACATGGCTCCGTGCCGGCGTATTCGTATGCCCAGCCTGCCGCAGCGTCGGGTGCCGGAGTGGCCACGTACACGTGCCATGCGTCGGCCGGAGGGCGCTTGAGCGAACCGAGTGCCCGCTGCCTGGCCGGCGGACGACGTTGCTCGTCAAGTTCCACGATGCGGGTGCGGCCATGGAACGGCCCGCCACGCATCCTGATTCCCACGGTGTTGTCGACCACCTCGCCGTGCAGCCACCGCTCGATCAACTCCATGTGAGCCAGGCCCTCGTCGCCCATGTCCGCAGCAAAGCACAGCCGGCGGCCGGGGTGGAAGGCGGATGAGGGGAGAGTCGTCGGGCGGTGCGGCCGTGAAGCCGCCGTGCCGTGCGCCGTGAAAGCTCTAGGGCTAGAAGTAGCCTGATGGGGTGAGCGAGCTTCCCAGTCAAGAACACCCCGTGCAGCTGATCCGAGTGATCTGGACGCTGCACCGGGTCATGAACCAGCGACAGTCGCCTCCCAGCGGCGAATCAAGGCGTCCGCTCGCCCAGGTCGAAGTGCTGCGCCTGGTCGAGAGCCAGCCGGGCATCAGCGTCCGCGAGGTCGCGACCACACTGCGCATGCAGCCCAACAACGTCAGCACCCTGGTCACTCAGCTCACCCGTGACGGCTATCTCGAACGCCGTACCAACCCCCAGGACAAGCGCTATGTGGAGCTGCATCCCACAGGCAAGATGCACACGGCGATCAGCGAGGTGAACGAGAGCCTCAACGAGGCGATCACCGAGGTCCTGGAGCAGTTGCCGCCCGAGGCGTCCCAGCGCATCATCGCCGCGATCCCCGACCTGTGGGAACTCGCCAAGACGCTGGCCCCTCCGCAGAAGTGAGGGTGTGTCAGGGCGCGGGTGTGCACGACGCGGGCAGAGCGCGGTAGTAGCGCGCGGCTCCGGTGTGCAGGGGGATGGGGGTCCGGCCCATGGCGGCGGGGTCGACGGGACAGCCGACGACCGGGCCGCGCTCCCGGTCCGGGTGCGGGTCCGGTTCCAGGTGGTGGTGCCGGCCCTCGAGCGCGTGCCGCGTCTCCCCCAGAATCCATGCGACGGCGTAGGCGACGTCGTTGGCGAGATCGGCGCGGGTGAGCACCAGGAAGTCGGAGAAGTCGAGGGTGCGGAAGGCGGCACGGCCGGGGAAGCAGCCGTCCTCCACGGTCGCCGCCGGCCAGCAGAAGTCCTCGTAGAGCCCGGCCAGGACGTCCTCCTCGATCTCGAGGAAGTTCAGGTCACGGCCGATCTCCTGCCAGTGCGGCAGCATGACCGCCTCCTGCACCACGGCGTTCGCCCGGCCTTCCCTCACCTGGGCCAGCGACTCGAACGGCCGCTCGCTGTCCAGCAGTTCGCCGCCCCATCCGATGACGTCGACCCCCGACCGGGTCAACACCTCGTGCGCGGCCAGGCCCACATGGTGGTCACCGTCGTCGAAGGACGTGGCGAGCCGCAGCGCCGGCCTGTGCTCGCGCAGTTCGGCGAAGGTGGTGATCCCGAGATCCTTGTGCACGGCCGCCACCAGACGGCTCTGCCGGGGCACCACGCCCACGGCACGCAGGTCGGGGTAGGACTCGTCCGCATACACACCGCTCCCCTCCAGCGCCGCGACCGCGAAGGCGGCGGGGGCGACCAGGGCCACCTGCACCTCACCCCTGCCGACGGCCCGGACGGCGTCGTCGTGGCCACGGCTGTTCCAGGTGGCGATCCGGGTGTGCGGCCCACAGCGGTCCGCCAGCTCCCGGGCGATCCAGCCGCAGACCCGATGCGGGTCGGCCGTGCCCCGGCCACCGCTCAGATGCAGCGTGAGCGAGCGCTCGATCCTGGGCTCGGCAGGCCGGTCCGCGGGGGCGGCGGATGAACTCATGACGACTCCTGCTCCTGATGCACGAGAGATATACATACAGATATACCTCTATGACTAGATTCACTCATCGGAAAGCTTGCCATCGAACCGGTGATGCCATCTAGTGGTAGAGCTATAGTTTTAGACTCATCAGGAGATCACGACATCAGGAACCGACACATGCCTTCCACTCCCCCAGAACATCCGGCGCACGTCACCGCCGTCCGCCTGCTCCGCACACCCAAGCTGTGGCTCCCGCCGGCAGTGGTGCTCACGGTCGCTCTCACCCTCATCACGCTGCTCTTCAACGGCAGCATCGCGAACCCCGGGGCCGACCTGCGGGACGCCCCCATCGGCCTGGTCAGCCTGGACCAGGGGGCCACCACGGGACAGGCCACGAACCTGAACATCGGCCACAAGGTCGTGGAGGGCATCGCCGCACGACCGCAGAAGCCGCACAAGCAGGTGGAGTGGAAGACGTTCACTTCCCTGGCCGACGCGAAGCAGGCGATCGGGCGGAACGAGCTCTTCTCGGCGGTCGTCCTGCCGCAGGACTACAGCGCCAAGATGCTCAGCCTCATGGGCACGCATCCCGAGAAGCCCGAGGTCACGATCCTGACCAACCACGGTTCGGGAGCCATGGCGGCCTCGATCGGCGAGAAGATCGCCACGAACGCGGCCCGGGCCGCGTCCTCGGGGGCCGCCGAGGGGGCCCTGCAGCAGAGCCTGAAGGCCGGAGCCGAGGTGCCCGCCGCCAATCAGGCGCTGCTGAAGGACCCCATCACCGTCGCCTCGGCGCCGGGAGCACCCCTGGGTGAGCGCACCGGGATGGGCATGACCGCGTTCTTCTACGCGATCCTGCTGATGCTCTCCGGCTTCCTCGGAGCGAACCTCCTGCACGCGGCGCTCGACGGCGGCCTCGGCTACAGCCCGAACGAACTCGGGCCCAAGCGACACGTCGCCGCTCCCCAGCGCATCAACCGACGCCAGACCCTGCTGGCCAAGTGTCTGATCATGGTCGGCGTCGCTCCGATCCTGTCCGCCACGATCCTGGCGATCTCCACGTACGCCGTCCACCTCGACCTGCCGAACTCGCTGACGCTGTGGCTGTTCGGCACAGCGGCGATCGCGGCGGTGGGAACCGGCGCCCTGGCCATGCTGGCCGTGCTGGGCGGTCCCGGCGTCCTCCTCGGCGTGATCTTCTTCATCGCGGCCTCCATCCCCACCTCGGGCGGCGCGATCCCGCTGCACGCGATGCCCCCGTTCTGGCGGTTCCTCGCCCAGTTCGAACCACAGCGAGCCCTCAGCGACGGGGTCCGCGCCATCATCTACTTCGACGCGCAGGGCGCCGCGGGACTCGATCGCGCCTGGACCACGGTGGGCGTCGGACTCCTGGCCGCCGTCGTCGTCGGCTTCGGCATGACCTGGCTCTACGACCACAAGGGCTGGCACCGCATCCACCCGCACGCCCTCACCCGGCTGCGGCACTTCCTCCACCGCGAGGACGACGCGGCGCACTCCGAAGCCACGGCGACCGCATGACCGCGGCGGCGCAGCCACGGAGACGGCCTCCGGCTGCGCCGCCACCGGCCTGCTGTAGAGGGCGTTCATCGCGCAGTGCTTGAGGCCGTCCTCGTTGCCGGTGATCAGACAGCCGCCGACACGGCCGTAACAGGCGTACTGGCCTTGGGAGTTGAGGAGCCCGGAACAGCCGTAGAGCCGTTCGATCACCTTCTTCGTCACCGAGCTGCTGTCGCCCGGCCGGATGGGCCCGGCCAGCACCAGGATGTCCGCGGCCAGCACCCTCTCGTACAGGGCCGGCCAGGCGTCGGTGGCGAAGCCGTGCTCGGTCATGTCCGGGTGGACGCCGGTCGCGATGTCGTGGTCGACGGCCCGGAACTCGTCCGCGGCGACGGAGACCGACCCGGGCGGCCCTGTCCACGATCCTGAAGAAGGGGCCGGGCCTGGGCGGGAGTTGCCGACCGCTTCTGTACTACGGTTCTGGGATGTGCAGGAGCTTGCGGGGGGAGAACCGTTGAGCGCTCGGATTCTGGTCGCCGAAGACGACGAGAAACAGGCTCGACTGATCCGGATCTATCTGGAGCGAGAAGGAAACGCGGTGCAGGTCGCGGCCGACGGCCGCGCGGCACTGGAACGGGCCCGTTCGGCAAAGCCGGATCTCATCGTTCTCGATGTGATGCTGCCGTTGGTCGACGGGCTCGATGTGTGCCGCATTCTGCGCACCGAGTCGGACGTCCCGATTCTGCTGCTCACTGCCCGCACCACCGAGGAGGACCTGCTCCTCGGCCTCGACCTCGGCGCCGACGACTACCTCACCAAGCCGTACAGCCCCCGCGAACTGACCGCGCGGGTGCGGGCGTTGCTGCGCAGGTCCAAGAAGGCCGGCGGTGCGGCGCAGCCCGCTGTGCTGCGGGTCGGCGAGGTGGAGCTGGACACCGCACGCTTCGAAGTCCGGGTGGAGGGGCGGCCGGTGACGCTGACCGCCAAGGAGTTCGCCATCCTGGAGGCACTGGCCCGTGAACCGGGCCGGGTCTTCACCCGGGCGCAGATCATCGAGCGCGTCTTCGGGTTCGACCACGATGTGCAGGAGCGGACCGTCGATGCGCACGTGATGAATCTGCGCCGGAAGCTGGAGGCGGATCCGGGCCGGGCAGGCCACCTGGAGACGGTGTACGGGCGGGGCTACCGCCTCGCGGACGGTTCGGGCTCAGCGCTCGCCTGAGGCCCTGCCTCCTGGAGTCGTGGGCAGTACGACGGTGAACGTCGTGCCTGTCCCGACCGTGCTGCGCACCTCGATCGTCCCCCTGTGGTCGGTGACGATCTGACGGGCGATGGACAGCCCCAGGCCGCTGCCGCCGGTCGCGCGGCCCCGTGCCGCGTCCGCCCGCCAGAAGCGGTCGAAGAGCCGCGGCAGGTCCTTGGCCGGTATCCCCGTGCCGGTGTCCCGTACCTCCACGACGGCCGGCTCGCCCTGCGGGAACAGGGCCAGGGTCACGGTGCCGCCCAGGGCCGTGGCCCGCAGCGCGTTGCCGACCAGGTTGCCGACGACCTGGCGCAGCCGGTCCGGGTCGGCGGTCACGTACACGGGCCGGGGCGCCTCCAGCTCGAGTGCGATGCCTGCCGCCTCGGCCTGGGCCCGGTGGGCCCTGCGGCTGGTCTCCAGGAGCTCGCGCAGATCGACCTCGGTGCGGTGGTAGGTGAGCGCGCCGGCCTCCGCCAGGGCCAGGTCCTGGAGGTCGTCCACGATCCGCTGCTGCAGCAGCGCCTCCTCGTGGAGGGAGGCGAGCAGGTCGGGGGTCGGCTCGACGATCCCGTCCCGCAGCGCCTCCAGATAGCCGCGCAGATTGGCCAGTGGGGTGCGCAGTTCGTGTGCGATGTCACCGGTGAGGCGGCGCTGGCGTTCCTCGCCCGCCTGGATGGAGTCGGCCATGCGGTTGAAGGCGCCGCCGAGCTGCGCGATCTCGTCACGGCCGGAGACGGGGACCCGCCGACCGAGGTCGCCCTCGCCCAGCCCCTTCGCGGCGAGCGTCATGGCACGGACGGGGCGCAGTACGGCCCTGCTCAGGAGCAGAGCGCCGAGGATGACCCCGAGGGCGACCCCCACCGCGACGGCCACGGTGGGCGCGGCGGCCAGGGTGGGCGGCGACTCGTCGCGGACCCCGAGACGGATCGACAGGCGCGCAGGGGCCAAGGAACCGACCCGCTCGTTGAACACCCGCTGCACACAGGCGGCGAACTGCGGCTCGGGCTCGCATACCCGCAGCGCGTCGAGATCCTGCTGAATGCGCGGATCCACTGCTCCGTCCGGCTCCTCGCACCGCGTCGGTCGGCCGTCCGCGCTGATCCGGGGGACGCCCCGCTCGTCCGGCCGGGCCGTCAGCTCGGTGCCCGCGCGCGTCAGGCAGGCCGCGTACGTCACCGCGGCGCGGTAGTCGGCGGTCGCCTGGGCGGCCTGCTTCAGCGAGAGCCGCGGTACCTGGCCCGCGGGGAACCGCAGGACGGGCCGCGGGTCGACCAGGACCGGGGGCTGACTGCTCAGCGCGCGGGGATCACGACCGGCGAGGGCGTCGGAGTCGGCGAGCAGGACGTCGGAGTCCGTGGCCACCCGGACGCGCTGGCCGGTGTCCTTCGCCAGCTCGGCCACCGTCGACGAGAGTCCGTCCCAGGTGCCGTGCGCGAACCCGTACGCGCGGAGTTCGCCGGTGATCCGGGAGACCTCCTGCCGGCCGGCCGTGACGGTCTCCTGCACCTGGCGGTTCGCCTGGCGCAAGGTCAGCCAGGCGGTGGCGGCCGTGGCGGCCATCGCGACCAGCATGAGCAGGGCGAGGACCCGGAGCCGGAAACTCATCGCACGGGACTCCTTCTGAGTGATGCCAGGTCAGGGGCGGCCTCGGTCGAGGCCGCCCCTGGTCCGTACGGAAGATCACCGTACGGAAAGTCACCGGCGCCGGCCGGCTCATGTGCCGGACAGCGCCTCCGTCGGTGACAGCCTGCTGGCCCGGACCGCCGGATACAGGCCGGCGATCATGCCGATGACGAGCGTCGAACCGATGCCCGCCGCGCTCGCCCAGGCGGGGACGACCGTCGGCCAGTCGCGGCTGAGGGCGTAGCCGGCCGTGATCAGCGTCCCGAGCGCCGTTCCGCCGAGCCCGCCGATCAGCGACAGCAGCAGGGACTCCGTGACGAACTGCGTGCGGATCTGCCCCCGCGTCGCGCCCAGGGCACGGCGCAGGCCGATCTCGGAGCGGCGTTCCAGGACCGAGATGACCATGGTGTTGCCGACACCGACCCCTCCGACCAGGAGTGCCACACCGCCGAGGCCGAGCAGCAGGCCGGTCAGAGCCGACTCGGCGGCCTCGCGGGCCGCGAGCGCGTCCGAGGGGCGGGAGACCTGCACCTCGCCGGGCTTCTCGGGGTACGCCGTGGCCGCCAGCACCGACCGTACGGACGTGACCTGGCTGTCCTCGGCACGGACGTACACCGTCGAGGGACGGCCGTCGAAGCGGAGATACCTCTCGGCTGCCGACCAGCCGACCAGCGCCGCGCTGTCGATCTCCGGGGCGAGCGGTACCGGGTCGAGGACGCCGACCAGCGAGAACCAGCGGTCGCCGAGCCAGACCCGGGTGCCGGGGGTGTACACGTCGAGCCGCCGGGCGGCGGTCGCGCCGAGCACCACGGCCGGGTACTCCTCCGTCGCGGAGTCCAGCCAGCGACCCTTGCGGACCTGTCCGCCGACGGCCGGCAGCAGATCGGCGCCGGCCGCCAGGACGTGCAGGGAGCCGGTGCGGCCGACGGCGATGCGGTCGTTGCGGTAGACGTTCGCACCGGTCTCGCCGATGGCGGCGACCTGCCGCACCGGGGGAACACGGCGGATCATCGCCACGGACTCCGGGGGAAGCTCGGCCTCGTCACCGGCGAGGGTCTGGCCGGGGGCGACCCGCAGGAGATTCGTGCCGAGGGCGTCGAGCCGACGGTCGACCTCCGCCCGCCCGGAGCCGGAGATGCCGACCACCGCGATCATCGCGGCGACACCGATGGCGATGCCGAGCGCGGAGAGGAAGACCCGCAGCGGACGAGTCCGCAGACCGGTGCCGCCGAGCCGTACGACGTCCACGGGACCGAGCCGCGCGGCACGCAGCCGCGCCGACTGCGGGGCCCTGACGGCGGAGGAGTTCGTCGTGCGGTCCGTCACCGAGGCGCCCCGATCGTCGTGCTCTGTGCCGTGTCGGCGACCAGACGGCCGTCGTGCATCTCGATGCGGCGCGGCAGCCCGGCCGCGATGTCCCGGTCGTGGGTGATGACGACGACGGTCGTGCCCGCGGCGTTCAGCTCCCGCAGCAGGGTGAGAACGGTCGTGCCCGACGCCGAGTCGAGGTTTCCGGTCGGCTCGTCCGCCAGCAGCACCGAGGGTCCCCCGACCACCGCCCGGGCGACCGCGACGCGCTGGCGCTCGCCACCGGACAGCTGGTGCGGCAGGTGGTGGACACGGTGGCTGAGCCCGACCCGTGCGAGCGCGGCCGCCGCCTTCGCACGGCGGCGGCGTATCGGCACGCCCGCGTAGAGCAGGCCGTCCGCCACCGAGTCCAGTACGGAAACGCCGACCGAGAGGTGGAACTGCTGGAAGACGAAGCCGATCCGGGTGGCCCGCAGCGCGGAGACCTCCCGGTCCGACAGGCTAGCCACGTCGTGGCCGTCGACCAGGACCCGGCCGGCGGAGGGGTGGTCGAGGCTGCCCATGAGGTTGAGCATGCTCGACTTCCCGGAGCCCGACGGGCCGACGATCGCGACCAGTTCGCCCCGCCCGATGCGCAGGCTCACCTCCCGTACCGCCGCCACGCCTCCGGGGTAGGTCTTGGAGACCGCGTCGAACTCCACGACCGCCGTCACTCCGGGATCCTCACCTTCATGCCCTCGCGGACCGTGGGACCGCTGACCTCCACGTTGCCGTCGGCGAAGAGTCCGGTCCGCACGGCGACGAACCGGCCGTCCGCGGTCTCCAGACCGTGCCCGCCCTCGGCGAGGGCGACCAGCGCGGCGACCGGCACGGCCAGCACGTCCTTGACCTCGTTGCCCACGTACTCGACCGTCACCGGGCCGCTCTCCAACCGGCCCATGGCCGTCTGGTCCGCCATGGTGATGGTCACGGGAATCGTGGCGGCCTGCCCCGAGCCGCCCTCGCCGCCCTCGGGCGCGGTCGCCTGCTTGCCCACCGACGCCACCGTGCCCTTCACGGGTGTGCCGTCGGGCAGTTCGACCGTGACGGCAGACCCGCGTACGGCCCAGGAGGCGTCCGCGGCGGAGGCGTCGACGATCACCTTCCGGGCGGTACCGGTGTACGTGAGGGTGTTCTCGCCGGCCGCCGAACCGAGCCGGGCGCCGGCCGAGCCGATCCGTACCTTTCCGGCGGAGTAGATGACGTCGCCCACCTCGACCCTGCCGGACTCGGCCAGTCCGAGCGACTTCTGCCAGCGCTCGACCGCCGCGGCGGTGCCGGACGTGAATCGCTCGTCCACCGTGAAGCCGGTATAGCCCAGGGCGGCCAGGTTGGTCTCGAACTGCATGACATCCATGCCCCACAGTTCACTCGGCGCCTGGGAGGTCCCGGTGTCCCCTCCGGTTGCGGTGTCCTCCGGTGCCGGTGAACCGGAGGGGCTCGGGGACTTGCCGTCCCCGGCGCTCGGCTGCTGCTCGTCCTCCTGGGGTGCCGGGCCCAGGCTCCGGTACATCGGCAGCGATCCGTACATGAGGATCACCGGCCGGTCGTCGACCCGGAGCAACTCGTCGCCGCGCTCCACCGTCGCGCCCTGCTCGGGCAGCCAGGTCACGGTCCCGGTCGCCTTGACCGGCAGCGGCAGTTCCGTGCCGTAGCCCAACCGGCCTTCCACCGTGGTGCGTTCGGTCAGCGTCTCCCGCGTCACCGATACGACGGAGCCGCTCCGGGGCAGGGCGCTCGGCCCCTCGTCCTCGCCGCCGCCGAGCCCGAGCGCGCCGGCCACGGCGACCGCCGTCACGACGAGGACGGCCGAGGCGATCAGCGCCGTACGCGGCCTGCGTCGGCCGCGAGGCGGGGGCGGCGCGGGAGCCGTCCCGTCCGCGTCATCGAGCCGTGTCACTGTCTCCGTCATCGTCAGCCCTTGGCCGGGGGCTGGTTCGTCGGGTTGCCGGAGATCGGTGCGCAGATGCGCGTCGCGCGCTGCGCACCGGCCGAGCTCTGGTCCCACTCGGGGATGCCCGAGTTGTCGTTCTTCTGGTAACCGTCCGGGCCGGGGTCCGGGTAGTCGGGGGCGCCGTTCTTCTGCATACAGGCGGCGAAGTCCCGCGCGACCTTGATCTGCGCGGCAGTGAGCTTGGGCCGGTCGGCATCCTCGATGCTCTGGGGAACGGTGGCCTTCTTGTCGGCGCACTTCTGCGACGCCTTGAGGAATGTCGGATCCTTCTTCAGGGCACGCGCTCCGTCGCCGCCGCCGAAGTCGACCTCGCCCATCTCGTCCGGGTCCGGCGCGTCGACGCCGCTGTCCCGCAGACACTCCACCCACGCCCGCTGCGCCTTCACGTACGCGGCCACTTCGTCCCCGCCGCCCTGCTCGCCCGTCGTCGTGGCCGAGGCGGACGAGTCCCCACCGCCGGCTGTCGGCACCTTCGAGGCACCGTCGTCGCCGCCACAGCCGGTCAGCGCGAAGGCCGCGATGGAGGCCACCACGGCCGGTAACACCCGATTGGTCAGCATTGGTTCTCCCACTCTCCTGCCGGATATCCGGTCGGACCGTCGGCGAATCCGACGGGCAGGCCGACCGTAGAGCGGAGATGATGAAGAACCGTTGAAGAACCTGTCAGCCGATCATGCGACTGCCGGATACCGGGCGAGCTGCAGCGACACGTGTTTTCTCGCTCGCCGGGGCGCAGCTGTCGGCGGGCAGCCGATGCCTCAGCCGAGGTACTGCGTGATCCGGGTCCACAGGGTGGGCGAGCCGGCGGCGACGGGTGTCAGGCGGCTCGCTCGCAGCTGTCGCCAGGCCTGCTTCGGGCAGGGGCCCTGGGGTCTGTCCTTGGTGAACTTCTCGTACGGCACCCGGCGTGGCGGGAGGCCTGTCTCGACCCAGTGGTCCTTGCCGGAGTTGAAGTCCCAGCCGTCGTTGGCGATGCGGATGTGGTCGTCGCGGCTGTCCTTGTCCTGGCTGGTGATCTGGAGCACTTCGACATGGCGGAAGCCGGCTCTCATGACCACGCAGTAATGCGGGAGTTCGCCCTCGGACTCCCGGAACGGGACCAGGGCGTGCCAGATCTCGCCGGCGGCCGGGCGTCGTCGGCCGCCGTTGAGGCCGCCGTTCTCCCACCAGCGCATCGCTCGGCGGCAGAGGAACGCGGTGAGCGCGGCGGCCGCGCCCGGGGCCAGGACACGGGAGTTCCAGTCGGGTGAGTCGAACCGTGCCCCGGCCCAGAGCACGGCGACCTGGCTCAGGACGAGCACGACGACCGTACGGACGAGGAAGTCCCGCCACGGCCCGCGACGCGTCCGGCTCATGTAGGCGGCGACCCCCGCGGCGGCGACGACGGGTGCGCTGTACACGACCGCGTGCTGCCCGAAGCCGCGCAGGTGCAGCGGCGGATCCTGGGACGCCATCAGATCGACCACGGTGACCGGCAGCGCCAGGGCGGAGCCGACGAAGCACCACATGGTCAGCAGCAGGTAGCCCTTGACTGCCACCGCCAGGCAGGACGTGTCGGTGCGACGGGCCACCGAATCCCCTTTCCTCTGTTTCCTCTATGACGAACGAACCCTTATGGATGAACTGCGTACCCGGTCACGGGACCTGGGGTGTGCGGCGGTTGAGGGCGGCCAGACCGATCGCGATCCAGGCGGTGTTGAGCAGGGCGGAGGGCCAGGCCCGGTGGTATCCGGAGTTGACGGTCAGGGCGGCCGCGCCGAACAGGTTCAGCAACTGGAAGACGCGTCCTCCGGCGGGGATCCGTTCGGTCGACGCCATCGCGTACGCGGCGAGCAACAGCCCTGCTCCGCCCCAGCCGACGGCGGCGAGAACCCCCTCCCCCCAGGTCACTGGTCCTGACCCCGGTCGTCGCCTGCGACGGCCTCGTCGTCGAGCAGCGCGTAGGCCCGTACCGGGAAGGTGCCCATCTCTTCGACGGCCGGTGGCGCGGCGTGGAAGCGGAAGCCGTGCGGGGGCAGTTGCTCCAGGCCGCGCAGATGTTCCACGACCGGGATGCCGGCGCCCAGCAGCGTGGTGTGCGCGGGGCGGGCGCCGTCGTCGGTGTCGTCGATGTTGAGCGAGTCCATGGCGACCAGGGCCGCGCGCTGCTCGACGAGCCAGGCGGCGGCGTCCGCGGTGAGGTAGGGGTGGCCGCTTCCGTACTGCTCGGTGCCCCAGTGCCGGTCCCAGCCGGTGTGGATCAGCACGGCCCGACCGGTGACATCGTGCGGAAGCAGCAGTTCCCGGTCCACGGCCCGTCGGTCCGTGCCGAGGACCCGTACGACGATGCCGTCGAGGTCGGTGAGCCCGGACAGCGGCAGCCCGGCGAGGTCCGCTCCGTCGCCGAAGCGGTGGAAGGGGGCGTCGAGGTAGGTGCCGGTGTTGGCGGTCATCGAGATGCGGCCGATGGCGAACTCGGTGCCGGGCCCGTAGTGCGCCCGCGACGCTTCCCGGGACAGGTGGTCGCCGATCTCCGGCCCGGGCACACCGGGGTAGGTGATCATCCCGTGCCGGATCGAGTGGCTGAGATCGACCGTGCGGCGCTGGGCCGTCCGGCGTGGACCGGTGGCGCCCCAGGCCCCCGGGTGGGGCTCCCGCAGCGACTCCCGCCCGCTGATCCGCACCTTGTCCACCTTCGGCAGCCCGAGACGGCGGACGAACAGATCGGCCAGGTCCGGGTCGTCGACCTGCGGGTCGGTCACGTCCAGCAGAAAGCCATGGGTCTGCAGGCCGCCACCGCCCGCGAAGGTCACGTCGGCGTCGAACCGCACACGCCACCGCTCGTCGTCTTCGTTCATGACCCGATCATCCGTGCAGTGGGACTGGACGACAAGCAAGATTTTCTGAAGTGGCACTACAGTGCGACTTATGGAACTGGATCCCCGGCGCCTGCGGGTACTGCGCGCGGTCGCACTGCGCGGCGGCGTCGTCGACGCGGCCAAGGTGCTCCACCTGACGCCCTCGGCCGTCTCCCAACACCTGGCGCAGCTGGAACGCGAGGTCGGCCAGCCGCTGGTGGACCGCTCCCGCCGCCGCGCCGGACTCACCCCCGCCGGGCAGCTGCTGGCCGCGCGCGCCGAGCGCATCGAGCACGAACTCGCCGAGGCGCGCCGTGAACTGGCCGAGCTGACCGGAAGGGCGACCGGCCCGGTGGCGATCGCCGCGTTCTCCACCGCGGTCAGTCATCTGCTGGTCCCGGCCCTCGGCGCCCTCGCCCGCACCCACCCCGGCCTGGAGCCGAGGGTGGTCGAGCTGGAGGGCCCGGAGGCGCTGCGCGAGCTGCGCACCGGCGGCCTGGACCTGGTGGTCGTGGAGTACGACGCCGACGACCCGGCCCCGGACCAGCAGGCCAAGGACCTGGCGGCCACCCCGGTGGCCGACGACGAGTATCGCGTCGTCACGCCCGCCGACTGGAGTCCGCCGCCGCGCACGGTCAGGGACCTCGCCGACCGCCCCTGGGTCGGGGGCCCGCCGGGCACCGCCTGCCGCCGCGCCCTGGAACGGATCTCCCGGCAGTACGGCTTCACGGCGCGGCGCATGCACACCTGCCGGGAGTTCCCCACCGTCCTGGCACTGGTGCGGTCCGGTCTCGGCGCGGCCGTCGTCCCCGCCCTGGCCCTGGCCGACGCCCCGCCCGAAACCGTCACCCTCCCCACCGTCCCGGTCGCCGGCCACCGCCGTATCGCCGCCGTCCGGCGCGCCACCCCCTCCGGCCCCGAACCCCTGACCGCCGCGCTGGTGGACGCGCTTCAGGAGGCCGCGGTCAGCCTGGGGCTCACCCCCGTCGCCACCGCCTAGCGCGCCGGGCCGCGGTCAAGCGCCCGCGACACCGCCGGGCCCCGTGTGGACGGGGCAGCCGCCGGCCTGCGCGGCACGGCCGGGGCCGCCTTCGGGGACGTCGGCCGGCATGGCCCGCGTTCCGCTGTCGGGATCGTCCGAGGGCGGGGTGAAGGCGACGTCCAGGCGGGTGAGCCCGCGGAAGTTGAGGCTGCGCTGCCACTGCGGCGGTTCGGTGCCGTCGAGCCGCAGGCCGGGGAGCCGGGTGAGGAGTGCTTCCAGGACGATCGCGCCTTCCAGCCGGGCCAGCGCGGCGCCGAGGCAGAAGTGCGGACCGTGCCCGAACGCCATGTGCCGTCCGCCGGGCCGCTCGAAGTCCAGCACATGAGGATCGGGAAACACGGCCGGATCCCGGTTCGCGGCGCCGCCCACCAGGAGCACCGTCTGCCCTTCGGCGATGGTGCGGCCCGCGAGGTCCAGGTCGTGCCGGGCCGTGCGCAGCATCAGCTGTACCGGGGCGTCGTAGCGCAGGAGTTCCTCGACCGCGGCGGGCATCAGATCAGGCCGTCGGCGCAGTCGGTCGGCCGCTTCCGGGTGGCGGAGCAGGGCGAGGGTGGCGTTGCCGATGAAGTGGGTGGTGGTCTCGTGGCCGGCGATCAACAACAGGGCGCAGTTGGCGAGGAGTTCGTCGAGGTCCTGGTCGGTGTTCTCGGCCTGTGCAGTCACCAGGGCGCGCAGGGTGTGGGGGGCCGGCGGGTTGTCGCGGCCGGTGAGGAGCTCGCGGAAGTAGGCGAGCATGTCGGTCATGCTCTGCGAGGCCTCGCGGTTGCGGTCGGCGTCGAGCCGGGAGTTGCCTATGGCTTCGGCGACCGGCTCGGACCAGGAGGCGAGGGCCGGGCGGTCCTGCTGCGGCACGTCGAGAAGGTCGCAGATGATGGTGAGCGGCAGCGGGCGGGCGAGGTCCGCGACGATGTCCATCCGCCCGGTCGGCGCCGCCCGGGTGATGATCCGGTCTACGGCTTCGAAGATCCGGGCGCGGAGCGGCTCCACCGCCCGAGGTGTGAAGGCCCTGCTGATCAGCGCCCGTAGCCGGGCGTGGTCGGGGGCGTCGCTGTAGAGCATCTGCCGGCTCAGGACCCGCGCCAGCGGCTGCAGTTCCTCGGGGACGGTCTCGATGTCGGGGTAGCGCACCGAGGACAGCCCCGGGTCACCGGCCGCCTTGCTGACCACCGCGTGCCCGGTCGCGACCCAGGCGCGCAGGGTGCGGTCCCAGAAGAGGTCGTCGGCGCTCCTCAGCTCTTCGTAGAAGTCGTAGAGACGCTCTTGGACTTGGGGCCGAAAAGCCCGCAGCAGTGAGGTGGGAGTGCCCATCACTCCATCGTAGGGGCCTGCGGCTGGAACTCGATCAAGATATGGGGCGAAACATGGCAGGCCGGCGGCGTCGGCGCCCTTCGTCCGGATACGGAAGGTGTGTCCGCGGCCGATGGCGGACCCGCGCCGCCCCTCCGCGAGCCGGGGTCGGCGGGGGCGGGGGATATGGTCCGGTGTCATGTCGGGAACAGACGATGGTCTCTTTGACGCGGTCGACCCTGCGCACGGCGCTGAGCCCCTCGGGCAGGTTGCGAGGATCCGCGCCCTGCTGGCCGAAGGCGCCGATGTGTCGGCGCGTGACGAGCAGGGCGCCACCCCGTTGCACCGGGCGGTCCAGGCCCCTTACCAGGACAGGGACCCGCTGCCGTCGCTGGAAGTGGTGCGCGCGCTGCTGGAGTCGGGGGCGGATGTGCACGCCCGCGACCGGATCGGGGTCACGCCCGCCGCCCGGGCCGTCCTGCTCAACAGCACCGCGCCGGAAGCCGCCGTCGACCGGTCGGTGGCGGTACTGGAACTCCTGGTCGAGCACGGCGCCCGCCTCGACGGGCCCTGCGGGGACGTCATGGGCGGTTCGTTCGCGCACCACAGCACCACCGCCGCCCCGGTCTACGCCTTCCTGCTCGACCACGGCGCGCCGACGGCGGACACCGACGGACTCGGCAACACACCCCTGCACGCCACGGTGAGCTCGGCCCAGCCCCAGCTGGTGGAACTGCTGCTCCAGCGCGGCGCCGACACCGCCGCCGTCAACCAACTCGGACAGACACCGCTGGGCATGGCCCTGCAACTGGACCAGCACAACGACCATCAACGACGCGCCCGGTCGCAGATCGTGCCCATGCTGGAAGCGGCCGGGGCACCCGCACACGTGCGCTACCCCTGCGCCGAAGGCGGCCCCCTGCCCATCGACATGCCTGCCGTGCGACGGGCCGCGGCGGAACTGCGCGCCGAGGGCGAGGACGATCCCAGCCTGCAACGGCACGTGGACGAGACGTACGGCAGCTACCAGCACTTCATCGACAAGCTGAGCCGCAACTGCGGCCCCGACGGTTTCGTGTGGGCACTGGAGCTCTGCCGGAGAGTGCTCGGCGACCCGGGCACGGCCCGGACCCTGGTGGGCGAGCAGGAGCTGCGCGCCCCGTTCTTCCACCACGGCGACCTCGTCGTCGAGGGAAACCTGCAGGTGATGCGCTCCTTCGTGGTCACCGGCTCGGTGACCGTGGAGGGCTGCCTGGCGGACTCGGGCCCGGGCTCGGGCATCGCCGTCGGCGGCGACCTGACGGCCCGGGCGGTCTACACCGACGGCGATATGCACGTCGGCGGCGACATCGAGGCGGACATCGTCTACGGCTACTACAACGACCACACCCTCGAGGCACGCACCATCCGGGGACGCCTGGTCATCGCGGACGACCACGATGTACAGGCCCACGTGGAAGCGGAGCACCACTTCGACATCGACGACTACGGGCAGGGGTACGGCGACGGCGTCCAGGAGTACCTGCGCACCATCCTGGTGGACGAGGTGTTCGCCAAGGACGACGGCGAGGACGAGGCACGGCTGAACCCGGGCGCACTCTTCTCCCTCCTGTGGAAGGGAGAAGCCGCCTTCCGCACCGCGGGCTGAAGGACGTCGGGCATGGCGACCAAGGCGACGCGGCCAAGGCGACGGCGACGCAGCGTTCCGTCGGCCTCCGTTTCCGCTCCGGTTCCGGCTCCGGCTCACTGATCGGGGCTGTTCACCCGGATCAGCGTCTGCTGCCCGTTGGCGACCAGCTTGCGACTGCCCTCGCCGTCCTGGACGCCGAACACCTCCAGCCGGCACACGGTCAGCGTGCGTCCTGCCTTGAGGACGGTTCCGACCGCCTCGAGGTGGTCGCCGACGGCGGGCGCGAGAAGGTTGATCTTGTACTCGACGGTGAGCACCTCGGTGTTCTCGGGGAAGAGGGTGAAGGCCGCGTAGCCGCCGGCGGTGTCGGCGATGGCGCTGGTGGCGCCGGCGTGGAAGTAGCCGTGCTGCTGGGTGACTTCGGGGCGGCTGGGGAGCACGATGTGCACGCGGCCCGGCGCGATGTGCGTGATCCGTGCACCGAGGTGGCTCATCAGACCCTGCCGGTCGAAGCTGGCCCGGATCCGTGCCTGGGTCTCGGGGCTCGCCGGTTCCGGCTGCGGCTGACCTTCCACGTGCACTCCTCTTCGTCTCGTCTGTGAGCGGCGGGGCGGGAGGGACGGAGGGACGGGGGCGGATGCGTCAGCCGGCCAGGCGTTCCACCAGCAGGAACCCGCCGATGACGATCATCATGGCACCGGAGGCGCGGGTGACCGCCCGGGCCACCGAAGGCCGGGTCTTCAGCACGGTGCGGGCGAGCACGCCGACCGCGAGATAGACGACGGCGCAGGCGGTCATGTGGAGCGCGCCGAGCAGACCCGTCTGGGCGGCGACCGGCCAGCCGCTCGCGGAGTCGATGAACTGCGGGAACAGGGAGAAGTACAGCAGCAGCGCCTTGGGGTTCAGACCGCTGATCCCGGCGCCCTTGAGCATGATCTGCCCGCGCGAGGCGGCCAGGGCCTCCGTGGCCGCGCCCAGGACCGCCGGCCGCGACAGCACTCCCCAGCCCAGCCACATCAGATACGCGGCCCCGGCGACGGTGAGCGCGGTGAGGACGGTCGCCGAGCTCGCGACGAGCACCACCAGGCCGGCGACGGCGAGCAGCGTGTATCCCGCGTACCCGGCTATCAGCCCGGCGACCGCAGGGACGACCGACCGGTCCCGCAGCCCGGCCGAGATCGCATAGGCCCAGTCCGCGCCCGGAGTGAACACCAGCAGCAGATCCACTGCCAGGAATGCCGCCACCGTCGTTGTGTCCATCGATCGTCCCGATCCCTCTCACGTGCCTTGCCTGAGAGGGAAGATTAGGCGGGATTCGTCCGAAAATGTTTCCTCCTTTGCTTCATGATCGCGCCTTTTGAGGGAGAATCTTTCTCATGGATGCCCTGGACCGGAAGATTCTTACCGAGCTGCAGTTGGACGGCCGCCTGACAGTCACCGAGCTGGCCGCCCGGGTGCGGCTGAGCGTCTCGCCCTGCCATCGCCGACTGCGCGACCTCGAACGCGAGGGCGCGATCCGCGGCTACCGCGCCGTCGTCGACCCGGCCGCCGTCGGTCTGAACTTCGAGGCTCTCGTCTTCGTCACCCTGCGCTGGGAGGACCGCGACACCGTCACCGCGTTCGAAGAGGGCGTCTCCGCCATCCCGCACGTCACCCAGGCCCAGCGCCTCTTCGGCGACCCCGACTACCTGCTGCGCGTCGCCACCACCGACCTGGCCGCCTACCAGCAGCTCTACGACCAACAGCTGGCCCAGCTGCCGGGCGTCCAGCGCCTGACCTCCACCCTCGTCATGAAGAACGTCGTCCAGGACCGGCCGCTGCCCGAGTAGCCGTCACCCCGGCGCGTGCCCCGGCCCGGAGTCGATGGCCGCCTGTACCGCTTCCAGCAGCGCGACCAGGCCGGGCGCCTGCTCCCACTCCGCGGCCGTGTAGTTCCAGGTGGTGACCGTCCCCGGGGCCGAGATCTCCACCTGCCGCCGCCCCTTCCGGTCGGGGCCGGTGATGCGCAGTTGCATGTGCCGGATGTGGAAGCGTTTGGGGTAGTTGCCGAAGATCTCCAGTATCCGACCGTCGAACGAGTACAACTGGTGGCCGACCGTCGTCATGATCTCGTCGTTCATGGGCCGACGCTATGCGCTGTGATCGCTCGGTGTCAGGCCCCTGTCGCGCACCACTTCCATGACCGCCCCCGCCACCGCACGCATCCGGTGCTTACGGAGGTCCAGGACGGGGGTCGGGTTCGAGACGGCGTGGGATGCCAACAGGTTCATCAGGGGCCAGAGGGCGTCGGAGCGGCGCGGCAGCGGGATCTCCCGGCCGTCGGGGGCGATGACCTTGGCCGTGCCGACGCCCGCGAGGAGGTTGGTGCGGTTCCAGTCGACCACGAAGGACCTGCCGTTCGGGCTGACGCGGAGGACCGCCTCCCTGGTGTGGTGCAGGACCGCCAGATAGTTCATCGGCACCGTCAGTCGCCGGGCGGCGTCGAACGAGGGTGTGCCGTCCACCGGTTGGACGCTCAGCACCGTGTCCAGCACCGGACCGTGGTACTGGAAGGTGGTCGTGCCGCGCATCTCCAGGAACCGGGCACGCACCAGATGCCCACCGCGCCGCGACCACCGTCGGCCCACGGAGCCGAACCCTCCCTCGTCGCCCGGGAGTCGAGCCGTCAGCAGACGGGCCTCCTCGCCCGGCTCGGTCACCGGCGCCCGGCTCTCGGGGAAGGCGCGGGCCCGGTCGGCCAGGGTACGGAACCGTGCTGCCGTGTCCGCGTCCAGACGTCGGAGGTCGATCGTGTCCCCCGCCATCTCGACGCCGCCGACCGCCAGTGAGAGCCGCATCTGTTCCAGCAGATGCCCGGTGCGTCGCGTCACGTCGATCAGCCGACCGTCGAGGTCGATCAACCGGCAGGTTCTCGTGCCCGCGAGCAGGGCGCTGCGCGGCCAGAGGACGGTTGCCTCGCCAAGGCCGTCGGTGAGGACGGCCAGTCGGCCGGCCGTGATCGCCGACAGGCACAGGGCCGGGACCCGCCACTCGTCCGTGATCTCGAACCCGGAGAGCCCCGCAGTCCCTTCCGCTTCCGCCTCCTCCGTGGCGTGCACCCGCAGTCTCAGCCTGATCAGCGGCGTGAACTCGGCGGGCGCGCAGTCGCCCACGTACGTCGTGAACGTCGCCTCCCCGTCCGGGTCGTACCGCACCGACGACGCCTCCAGGACGTCCGCCCGCACCAACCGCGCGCCCACCGGGCCCGGTTCGGACCGTGGCGCCCACATCACGAAGGTGTCGTCCCCGTACGAACCGCTCCCGGCCCGCACGCGGTCCCCGCCCGTGATCCGGGGGAACTCGGCGCGCGTCGAGCGGAGAGCCAGGACAGGGATCAGGACGGTGACGGCCGCACCGCATGCGGACACGGCCCAGCCCCAGCTCGCGCCGTCGTGCCAGGCCGCGCCTCCGAGGACGAGGAAGACCGGGCCCGTCGACAGGCAGAGCGCCGTGAACACGAGATTCTCGACGAACACTCCGATATGGCTGCGCATTGCTCCTCTTCCGCGCCTCTTCCGCGCCTCTTCCGTTCCTTGTCCCCGTCCGGTCGCCTTCCGAGGTGTCACAACATGAGCGCGCCGGCCACTGCCCCCGCTGTCCCGGCCAGTAGGAGGGCGACGATGAAGGCGATGTTCATCGCTCCCGAGCGGCGGTCGGCCGCGGGGTCGGGGGTGTAGACGGCCGGGTCGGCAGGGGCGTAGTGGATGGTGAGGGCGCGGTGGAGGGAGCGGCCCGGATCGGGGATGCCCCCGCGGGACAGGACGGTGACGTGGACGCCCTCGTGGGTGGTGAAGGCGATGACCGGGGCGTGGACGACGATGTCGTCGCCGGACTCGTTGTCGGTGTGGACATCCCGGGTGACGGCCACCACCCGGGCCGGGACGGCCACGGCCGAGGCCAGCAGGGCGTTGCGGGCGCGCACCAGGCGGATGTCGGGGCTCCGCACCGCGGCAGCCGTGAGCAGCGTGCCGAAGCCGAGCAGCGCCCATGGCCAGCCCCAGCGGACGCTCGCGTCGATCACCAGCCCGAGGAGGAGCAGCATGACCGCACAGTCGGGCCCCTCGCGCCCGGTCTGCTCCTCCGCGCCGCCCAGCACGACGGCGAACCGGAGCGGCTGCCCGGGCGGATAGCGCACCTCGACCTCCCGGCCCACCCAGGCCTCCTCGATCGCGTCGCCGTGCCTGCCGGCGTTCGACAGGGCGAACTCCTGGCCCGTGCCCGGGTCCTGGAACGTGAGCGTCACCGGTATCCCGGGCTTCCTGGAGTCTCCGTGGGCCGGCTGCTCCACTTCCACGATCCGCGCCTTCACCCATACCGCTCGCTGGGCCCGGGTCACCCCGGCAAGCGAGCGCGCGTAGCCGAGCAGCGCCGGCCCGGCGGGTATCGCCCACCAGAACTCCAGCACCTCGTGACCCCTCATCGGATCTCCACACGGAAGCAGCCGCTGGGCGGGTCCACGACGGCCGTCAGGAGCAGGCCCACGCGCAGGGCGGCGTGGTACGAACGCCTCCAGTGCGTCTCGAAGGTCGCGATTCCCGGCCCGCTGACCCGCAGGCCCACGGTGAAGCCGACCTCGTCTCCGTCGTCCCAGCAGCTCAGCTCGGTGATCTCCGCGGTGGCGGGCATCCCGACGGTGTCGAGCCGTCGGGTCTGTGCCCGCTCGACGCTGGTGATGCCCCAGAGCGCCAGGCCCAGGGGAAGACAGACCACCGTGAAGACGATGCCCATGACCATGAGGCCCGCGGCGCCGAGGAGGGCCGAGCCGAGCATGACCGGGCCGCACAGGCACATCACCGCCGCGCTGCCGTACGCGGAGGCGGCACCCCCCGGGCCGACCCGCGACACCTGCGTCCACCGGGGCCCGTCCCCGTCGTCCGCCATGTCAGGGTTCCGGGGGCGCGGACACGCTCTCCGCCAGCCGGGCCGCCAGGGCTTGCAGGCCGGGGAGCAGGTGTGCGTCGTACGGGACGGTGTGGCGTCTGCCGTGCCTGGTGACGATCGAGGCTCTGCGGCTTCGGCCGGGGCGGAACTCGAGCCGAGGCCGCTCCCAGAGGTGATAGCGGGCGTCGTCGACGTAGCCGAACACCTCCAGCACCCGGCCGTCGAAGGAGAGCAGGACGAAGTCGCTCGCCGCCGCTTCGTGGAAGACCGGCGAGGTCACGGGGTGACGCCGTCCCCGGCGTAGAGGTAGCCGCCCGGCCGCGCGGGGTCGGCGATCAGCAGGACCTGGTCGCCGGTGCGCGGGATGCGCAGTTTGGAGACGACGGTCTGGAGGGTGATCGGGTCGGTGGTCCCGGACAGTTGGAGGACCAGGTCGACGACCGGGTCGTGGTTGACCAGCCGTCCGGTGTCGCCGATCGCCAGGACGGCGGCGGGTACGGTCGGCGCACCCATGGCGAGCAACTGCTGGACGTCCTGGCCGGACTTGTACGCGCCGATCGTCTGCTGGACCTTGGCGAAGTCCTGCTGCCCGAGGAAGGCGCGGGTGGTCCGGCCGTAGAACCCCTTGCCGCTCGCCACCTTGTCGGCGATCTCGGCGGCCCGCTCCTCGCGGTTCTTGCCACGCTTGCTGAAGATTCCCATGACCGCTTCTCCTTGTGGTGATGTCATGTGCGGTGCACGGTGTGGACGCTAGGCGGCCCGAACGCCCTACCGATCCCAGGTTCGCCCGCCCGTTCCCCGACGACGTACGCTCGCCGCATGCCGCCGCCGAGCCAGCCGACCGACGCATGCCGATCTCGCGCCCTGGTCATCGACCGTGCCTGGCGTGGCCTCGGGCCGGGGCTGGAGTCGCTGAGCGGGCCCGGCGGGGCGCCGTTGACCCGGACGGTCAAACTGATCGTGCTGCCGTTGATCGTCAGGCCGTCGCTGTGTCCCGAACTCGCGGCGGATTTCCTCGAACCCGCGCAGGCCGCGCGCCTCGACGCGCTGGTCCGGGAGTCCGGTGCGCGTCTTCGGGCGACGGCTCAGTGGTTCACGCTGCTCAAGAAGACCCGCCGGACTCTGCGGATCGTGGCGGGTCACCCCCAGGATCTGTACTTCCAGCGGTGTTTCGAGCTGGCCACCGAGCACGGGGCGCCTTCCGCCGGCGCGGACGTCGTGGCGAGGGACGTGGTGGAGGACGTGGCGGACGCGGGCGGCGGACGTACCGTCGAGGCGCTGAAGAGCCATCTGGCGGACGCCGCGCGGCGGGCCCGGCTCGACGGGGAGCTGGCCGTCGCGTGGGCGGGCCGGCGTCCGGTCGCCGCCGACGTCGGTGTGGCGGTCGCGCTGGCGGGCGAGGTGCTCGAAGCGTGCGGTGCGGTGGGGCCCGCAGGGAACTCGACCGAGTACACGGCCATGGTCGAGGCGGGGCACGGAGAGCTGTTCGGCCGGGCGCTGTGGACGCAGGCGGGCGAGGTCTGGGGCGCCGAGGGGCCGCCGGCGCATCTGGGGCTGACCGCGCGCCAGGCGCCGCCGCGTCCTGAGGTCGGGCGCGCCGCCTCCACCGCCACGCTTCCCGCGCCGCTCGACCGCACGCTCTTCGAGCGGCTCTTCGTCGTGCTGCAATCGTCGTCCCGGCGCGAGGAGCTGCCGACGGTGCCGGATCTCGTCCAGCGGGAGGTCGGCCGCAGTTGCGCTCCGCTCGGCCTGCACGACGAGAGCCTGCGCGTCGCCGTCGTCCTCGGCGGGCGGCTCGCGGTCGGCCTCGACCCGCTGGGCACCCGGGAACCCGTGCCGGGGCGCACCGCGGCGCACCGGGCCGTCAACAGCCGCTGGCGACGCGAGGCATCGGTCCTGCGCGCCCGCAGGATGACCGTTTCTCCCCGCCCCGACCCGGACGGCGGCAGCGACGGCGACAGCGGCGGCGTGCTGGACGCCCTCGCCCAGGACCTGCGCACCCCGTGGGCCGCCTATATGCGGCGGCTGTGGGTGCGGCTGCACGGGCGCGACGTGCGCGATGCGCCTCTGGGGGACCTCGCCTCGCTCTGGGCGGTGCTCGACGGGGTCGCCCGCTCGGTGATGATGGACCACCGCGCCAGGGTCCGGTCGGCGCTGCGCACCCTGGCGGCGACGACCGCCGTGGACACGGCCGAGCCGAGGAGCGCGTGATGGCCGGGGACGGGACACGCATCCACGTCGCACGGGGCGCGGACGGCACGATCCGGGTCGCCGCCAACAGCCCGGTCCTCGCCCACGACGAGGTGGACGCCGTGGGCCCCGACTTCGCGCGCTCGGTTCTCGACGTCGCGGGTGCCGTGCTGGTCTGGTCCGTCCTCGGGGAGCCGGGGCCGCCGGTGGCGGAGGTCCATGACGTGGGGCGGGCGCAGCAGTGGCTGTGGGCGGTCTACGGCGAGCCCACCGCTGCCGCGGTGCACGCGTGCGCGACAGAGGGAGGCGAGGTGAGCCCGGTGCCGGCGGACCTCGGCGCTCTCGCGAACGCCGCCGCACGGCTCGGGTTCGCGCACTGGGCGGCCCGATGGTGGCCGGCGTCGTACACCGACGGCATTCCGGTGCTCGAACCGGATGTGCTCGGCCTGGAGTCGGCGGCGCTCACCCACCGGTGCCAGCAGCTGTTCGACGACTTCGGCGACCTGCCCGACGACTGCGTGCCCGAACTCATCGAGGAGCACCGGGCCGGGCTCGGCCCGCTGATCCAGTGGTGGCGCTCCGCAGCACAACCGGCTGACACGGCACGCCACTTGGAGAACGTCCTGCGGCTGATCGACGACGCGGCGGACGCCGCCGGGCTGGACGGGCCGGCCCTGCGCGAACTGCGCTCGGCCCTGGAGCTGGGCCCCGCCGGTATGCCGGTCGACACGGGCACGCTGTTCGCCCGGCGGGACGGCTACGCCCTCGCGGCGGGCGACGCACCCGTGTCCGGCGGCCGGGTCATCGCCCGGGGCTCGGGGACGAACGACTGGCGCCGCTACCCGCCGGGGTTCGTCGACGCCGCCGAGGACTCGGTGTCCTGGACCGCTCGCGCGCTCGGTGCGCGCCGCCGGATCGAGGTCGAGGTCGTCGCGCACATCGCGGCTCCCGTCGCGGGTGCGCCGCTCGTCGCGGAGGTCCGGGTGAACGGCGGCCCGCCGAGCCGGGTGCCTCTCGCCAGACGGGACGACGTGTGGACCGGCCGGGCGGATCGCGACCTGAACCCGCAGCTCGTTCTGCCGGCCGCAGGGGCAGCGCCGCAGGTCGAAGTCGGAGTCCTGCTGCCCGGTTTCGACCCGGGCGCCGGCCTCGGGGGCCGTGCCGACCGTGACGCGGTCCGCGCCCTGGCCCGGCGCCGACTGGCCGACGCGGCACAGCCCCCGACATCCGACGACGCGTACGACACGATCTCGGCGCCCTTCCTCGCCGAAACCCTCGCCGCCACCGCCACCAGTGAGGACTACTGACGGATGCCGGACGAGAACGAGTCAGAGGTGCAAGCGGCGGCGCAGCTGTACGGCGAGCCGTTCGACAGCGGCTTCGCCCAGGCCCACGAGCATCACATGGCGGCCGACTTCGGGGCCGCGTGCGCCGTCTACGGCGAGATGCTCGCCCTGGCCGAGTCCATCGAGGACTCGCCCGACGTGCGGTTCCTGCGCGCACACGTGCTGTGCGACCTCGCCGTCGTCCTCCTCACCGCCTCGGACCTGCCCGGGGCGGAGGACGCGGTCGAGCGGTCCCGGGTCCTGCTCGACGGCATCGCGTCGGCGCAGATGGGCCCGCGGGGCCGTCAACTGTGGCTGGAAACCGTACTGAAGACACTCATCGCCAGGTCCGACGTGATGAGCAGGACGGGGCGTCTGGACGAGTCGTTGGCCTGCCTGGACGAAGCGGCGGCCCTGTTCCCCGAGTTCGAGGACCCCGACGGGCTGCGGGCCGCCGAACTCGGCCTGAACCGGGTCCTCCTGCTGATGAACCGGGGCGAGTGGGGAAGGGCGGAGGAACAGGCCGCGCTCCTGCTGTCCACCACTCCGGCCACCGCCGCGGAGACCGTCCCGCGCCTGCTGACCGCGCTCGGCACGATCTGTGCCACGACCGGGCGGTTCGACCTGGCCGAGGACTACCTCGCCCGCGCGGACGACGGTTTCCGGGCGTCGGGAGACACCGGCGAGCGGCAGACACTGCTCGCGCACCGGGCGTCGCTCGCGATGGAACGAGGTGAACTCGACCTGGCGGAGCGGTTGTTCGCGCAGGCGTCCGCGTTCTTCGAGGAACAGCGGCGGTTCGGTGATCTGGCGGTCTGCGAACAGGCCCGCAGCCATCTCGCGGGCCTGCGCGGGGACGCCGCCGGCGCGAGCGATCTCATGGCGGCGAGCCTGGACCGGTTCCAGCGGCTCGGCGCCTCTGTCGCCGCCGCCGACACCATGCTGCTGGGCGCCCAACACGCGTACGAGCGGGGCGACATCGAGGAGATGAAGCGGCTGGCCCAGGAGGCCCGTGACGTCTACCAGGCACGGGAGATCCACGAGCGGTGCGCCCAGGTCGACCTCATGCTCGCGGGCACCCTCGAGGACAACCTGAACCGGACGGACCACGGCGGGCACGAGACGCGGTCCATCGACACCGCGCTGTCCCTCGCCCTGCCCGCCGCCCTGGCGCTGGCCGCGGCGCGGCACGACTTCGTCACCGCCCACGCCCGCACCCAGTGGCTGCAACTGGCGGACAGAGCCATGCACTTGGTCTTCCGGCTCGCCGTGCGCCGCCAGGACCAGGGGCTCCTCTTCGAGCTGGTGGAACACCGGTGCGCGGGCGCCGCGCTGGCACTGGGTCCCGGGTCGGGCTCCCCCGACGGGCACGACGGGCCGTCGGTCTTCCCGGACGCGGGCATGAAGGCGTACGGCGACGACGGGCCGATGGCCCTCGGGGGTGTGGCCGCCGAGGCCGCCGCGTCCGCGGGGCTGCGGGTCGCGCCGCCTCCGAAGGTGCGCATGTCGGCGGAGTCCGGCCGCGTCGCGCTCCAGGAGTTCATCGCGGCTGCCGAGTTCCGCTATCGCCGACGGATCGTGGACGAGGAGGAGGTGCCGTTCTGGATCACCGACGAGCTGACCGCCCGTCCCGTGGTCCAGATCCGGCTGGCCGACGCGGGGGACCTGTTCATGACCTGGACCTGGGCCGGTGGCGCCCAGGGGTTCGGCACCGGACACGGCCCTGCTGCCGAAGTCGACCGTGCGGTACGCGAGTTGGCCGAGGCGCTCCCCGGTTCGGGCGAGGGGACGGCCGGCCTGCGGCGGGCGTTCGAGTCGGGCGCGCTGGCCGATCACCGCACCGAGCGACAGCTCGCGCGGACGCTGGCCGAGGCGCTGTGGCCGGAGGGGCTGACGGCGCAGATCCGCCAGGTGTCGGAGCGCGCGGGCCGCCCGCTGGTCCGCATCCAGCCGTCGCCCCGGGTCGCTCAAGTCCCCTGGGAACTGCTGGCCGTCGACGACGCCGACACCCGGCTCATCGATCTGGCGGACGTGGTGACCACCGCGCCGACCTCGCTGCGACGGCAGCAGACACCGCGGCGCACTCATCCCGAAAGTACGGTCGAAGGTCCGGCTGAACGTCCGGCTGGACGTCCGGCTGGACGTCCGGACGCCGGCCCGGTCGTGCTCGTCCTCGACCCCCGGGTGCCCGGATTCCGCGCCGACTCCCCGCTCGGCTCGGTCCTGGGGCCGCCCGGCTCGGATCCGGAACTGCTGTCGCTGGTCCGCAGTCGTCTCGACGCGGGCGCCGTCGAGCCGTCCCTCGCCGACCCGGCGGAGGCGTTCCGCCGCACCGACCTGGACCGGGACTGGCTGAGCGGCGTGCTCCGCAAGGGGGCACGCAGACTGATGTACGTCGGGCACGTGAGCGGCGCCCCGGTCGAGGGCGGCCAGAGCGAGGACGGCACTCTGCATCTGTCCTGCGGCCCGCAGACCGTCGGCCTGGTGGAGGCGGTCCGCACGCATCGGCCGCTGTCGGCCAAGGATCTCCTGCTGGGCACGCTGCCCCTGCGGGCCGACGGGGAGCTGGGGGCGCGGATCTGGCCCGCACCGCCGCGGGTCGCCCTGATCGGCTGTGAGAGCGGTGGCGATCTGCGGTTCGCCGAGTCGTTCGGCCTGGCCACGGCGATGATCCACAACGGCGCCGAACTGGTCACCGCCACCCGCTGGGTCCTGCCGACCAGCTTCGCGTTCCACCGGCTGGCCGGTCTGCCCGAGTCGGTGCGCCCGCTGTCGGAGGCGATCGTCGCCGTCGACACCGCCCACGAGGACCTCGACCCGGTGCACCGGCTCGGCCGCTGGCAGCGCGAGCAGCTCGACCGCTGGCGCGCCGACGGCCGGATCGAGCACTCACCTCTGCTGTGGGCGGCCATGACGTGCATCGTCGTATGAAGGGCTCCCCTCCCTGAAGGGAAGGGACTCCGTGGCCGCCGGGCAAGGCAGCCGCGGCGATGTCAGCCCAAGGTCAGCGCGGCCTGTACGGGCAGATGGTCGCTGGGGAACTGCCCGTTCAGGGCGAAGGTGTTGATCGAGGCGTGGTGCACCGTGACCTCCGGCGTGGCCAGGATCCAGTCGATCCGGTCGCCGCCGGGCGTCAGCGGCAGATAGCCGTGGAAGGTCGCGTACAGGGCGCTGCGCTCGGCCGCCGCGTCCCAGGTGTCGACCAGTCCGGCTCCGAGCATCGTGTCGTAGACCTTGTTCTTGTGGGCCGCGACGTTGAAGTCGCCGGTGACGACCACGGGGAGGGACTGGTCGAACCCGGCGATGCGCTGGGCGATCAGGGAAGCGGACCGCTCGCGCGCGTACTGGCTGACGTTGTCGAGGTGGGTGTTGAGAACGTAGAACTGCCGGTCGCCGTCCTGCAGATCGCGAAACCGGACCCAGGTGACCATGCGGATGGAGCCGCCGCCCCAGGTGTTCGAGCCGACTTTCTCCGGCGTGTCGGAGAGCCAGAAGTGGGCGTACTCGACCGGTGCGAGCCGGCGGGTGTCGTAGAAGACGGCCATGAACTCGTCGCGGGTGCCGCCCGCGCGTCCGGTGCCGATCCAGCGGTAGTTCGCTCCGAGGTCGGTCGCGATGTCGAGGAGCTGCTGGTGGAGGCCTTCCTGGGTGCCGATGACATGGGGCGCCTGCTGCCGCAGCAGTTCGCGCATCACCGGCCTGCGCACGGCCCAGCTGTTGGGCAGGAGGGTGCTCGCGAACCGCAGGTTGAAGGACATGACGTCGAGACGGGGGCCGGTGAGTTCCGCCGCCACCGCGGCAGCGGGTTCGGCGGTGGCGGTGGTGGCGGGCGTTGCGGTACGGGGCACGGGCAGCGCCACCGCGGCGGCGAGGGCGGTCTTCAGACTCAGGCGACGCGTGACTCGGCTGTCGTTCGGCACAGGCGCTCCTTCTGTGGCGGTTGCCGGGCGAGTCGTGCACATGCAGTCTGGACCGGCCGCGCGTGACAGTCATGAACACGTCGATAGGTGAACGTGTACATGACCGAAAGAGACGGGCGGCGGCGATCCACGGCGGGTTCAGTCGTGGACCAGTCGCAGCGCCTGCTTCAGGTTGTGTTCGGCGATGCCCGTCATGAACGCCCGGTCGGGGAAGTCCCCGTCGAGCAGCCGCAGCGGACCCGCCGTCAGCGAGAGCCGCTGGGCCAGCATGTAGAGCGCGAGGCGGGCTTCGTCCAGGCCATCCGTCTCCAGCGGCCGGTAGGCGTCGTGCAGGCGGATGCGCAGAAAGACGTGCTCCCACTCGACGTCGAAGTACATCGAGCCCTCGATGTCGATCACCACGGGGTTCCCGTCCGCGTCCACCCGTACATGGTCGGGGCCCAGTTCGCCGTGCACGACCGCGTACTGCGCGCGAGGGCGCACCGCCGCCGCGAGACTCGACAGTCGCTCCTCCAGCCGGTCGCGGGCTCCGGCGATCCGTGGGTCACGCGACGCCGCCTCGGCGAGGTCGCACAGCGCACGGTCCAGGACGACGCCCTCGCACGACGTCCCGCGCGATGCGCCTCCCCCGTCGACGACGGCCACCTTGCCGTACGTGGGCGCCCGGTGCCGCCGCATCGCGTCGAGCGCCTCCCCGAGCCTGGCCATGACCGGCGCGGCCGCGCGGGGGTCGCGCGCGAGAAGTTGCTCCAGGGTCTCGCCCGGGAGATCCTCGACGATCGCGAGATCGGCCGGGCAGTGGGCACCGTCGCGGTCGACGAGACGGATCGCCGGGACATGCACGCCGAGCGCGTGCAGCCGCGCATGCGCGGCCTCGAACAGGTCGAGGCCGAGACCGGGCGAGAAGGGGTCGGTGAGGTCGTCGTCGCCCTCGGCCGCCGGCCAGTAGTTCTCGGCGGCGTCCCAGAGGTAGGCGATCACCGTCGTCGCGTCGTCCATGACCAGGCGGTACACGCCCTTCTTGGTGCCGCCCGCGATCCGCTCGACCGCCTCCAGCCGCCGGCCGCCGCCCAGCGCGGCCCGCGCCGCGTCCGCCAACTGTTCCCGCGTCTCCGCGCCGGGTGTCACGTCCACCGAACCGCCCCTCCGTCGCGATGACCCGCGCACCCTACGGGGGCCAACCCCCGGGAGTCCGCAGCGTAGCCCCGGCCACCGGTATCTGGGGCGATGGAGCAGCCCCGTCCACGTCAATAAACGCTGCGTGACCCCTTTCGTACTCAACGGCGTCATGGCATGCTCACCGCTCAACGCACATATGAACGTCGTTCACATCCATGAAAAGTATGGGAAGGGCGAACGGGCATGAGAGACGCGCACACGGCTGTCACGGGCAGCCGAAATGTCATGGGCATGACTAGAAAAAATATGACCAGACGCGCCTTGCTGGGAAGCGCCATCGCCGTGGCGGCCGGCGCCGGTACCGCCACGGCGGCCGACCCGAATTCCGCGTCGGGCGGGACCCCTGCGCTCTGGCGGGAGTTCAGGCGCACACCCTTCACCCACCCGCAGATCCCTTACATCGGCCGAGCCGGCTGCCGCGGCGGGGCGGTCCGTCTCCCGCGCCGCCCCTCCGTCGCCGACGTACGCGACTTCGGCGGAGTGAGGGAGGACGGCACGACCGACTCCGCCCCCGCGATCAACCGTGCCATCGCCGCTGCCGCCAGGGCCGGCGGTGGCACGGTCACCATCCCGCCGGGCACGTTCCGGATCGACGACGTGATCCGCGTCGACTGCTCGAACGTGATCCTCAAGGGCGCCGGCAGCGGCCGCACCACGCTGTACGCGACGAAGAACCTCACCGAGCTGATCGGGGCGTACGGCTCCCGCTACGGCGGCGACAAGTCGGGCTGGTCGTGGGCCGGCGGCCTGATCTGGCTGGCCCCCAAGGCCCGCTGGACCTCACTCACCGCCGCGATCAGGGCAAAGGACTGGCCCTTCGAGGGCTGGACGGGCAACAGGCGCGACGAGTGGCGTCCGCTCACCCGGGTCGCTCCGGCGCGACGCGGCTCATGGACCATCACCGTGACGGACGCGTCGTCGCTGCGCCCCGGCGCCCTGGTCCTCCTGCGCCTCGCCGACGACGCGGAGCACACGCTCCTCGAGCACATGTGCGGCGACGGCCCGGGACCGGAGGCCTATTCCTGGGACGACAAGACGAAGCTGACGTCGTACGTCCCCTACGAATGGCCCGTCCGCATCGCCCGGATCCGTGGCCGGAAGGTCACTCTCGAACGCCCGCTCCCGCTCGACCTGCGCCCGGAGTGGCACCCGCAACTCACCACACACGTCCCGGAGTTGACGGGCTCGGGAGTGGAGGGCCTGACGCTGGAGGCGGTGCAGACCCCGCAGCAGCCGCACCTGCTCGACAAGGGCCACAACGGGGTCGTCCTCCAGTGCGCGTACGACTGCTGGGTGGACGACGTGACGGTCCGCCACGTCGACAACGGCTTCGGCCTGGTGTCCGCCTCCGCGTGCACCCTGCGGCGTACACGTGTCACGGGCCGCGGCTCCCACCACCCCTACTTCTGCCGCGAAGGGTCGCACGACAACCTCATCGAGGACTTCACCATCGAGGAGCGCACCGGCCCCGCGCCCTCGAACACCCAACTGCACGGCATCAACGTCGAGGGACTGTCCTCGTACAACGTCTGGTCCCGCGGCGACATGCGGATGGGCACCTTCGACAGCCACCGCGGCCTGCCCTTCGCCAACGTCCGCACCGACATCACCGTGAACAACAACGGCCGCCACGGCGGTGACGCGAGTGCCGGTCCCCTGTTCGGCGCGCGCTTCACGCACTGGAACATCCGGGTCACCAACGCCCGGGCGGGCCTGGTCAGGATCGACGCCCTGGCGCCGTACTCCGCCACCGTCGGCATCGACGAGGTCAGGGAGTTCGACCAGATCGACGTCCCCGACTTCACGGGTGAGCTGCACACGCGCCTGGAGCTGTACGGCAGCCCGCAGGCAGTACGGCCGCGGAACCTGCACGCGGCGCAGCGCGAGCTGGGGCACCCGGCCATGGACGAGGAGAGCACACATTCACCTACCTGAACGGAGTGGATCGATGAGCGCCCGCTCCCGCCTCGGCGTCCTCCTGGTGCCCCTGGCCACGTTCGCCGCCGGCGCCGCAACCTGCTTCCGCGCGCGCCGCTGAGCCCGTTGACGCCGGGACACCGTTACAGAGCCCCGTACGAGCAGCACGGCCAGGGCCAGCCGGCCGCGCCGGCCGCGACCGGGCGGCGCGGGGGCCCGGCGGCCGCGGCTCGCCGGAGTACTCGGCCCTCGTGACGGGCGGCCGTACGCCCTCACGCCGTCAGCGATCGCGAGCGGCGGGCCGGACGGCGTCGAGCGTGCCCATCACGTCGTCGGTCGTCGATCGTCGGTCGTCGGTCGCCGACTAGTTACTCACCGAGATGCGCATGACACGCCGGCCGTGCCAGGTGGAGCCGCTGCTCCAGGCCATGCCGTCGTCGAGCAACCGGGCGAGGACGCGGTCCGTGAGTTCGTCGTCGCCGAACTCGGTGCGGACCTGGGTGAAGACGACGTCGTCGAGGACGGTCGCCCCCTCGATCTCGGCGATGCCCGCGGCGAACGCGCAGGCGTGCCAGCACAGCCGTTCGACCGGGTCGGCCACACCTGATCGGCCGAGGGACCGGAGGCGGCCCACCCGGGGAAGGCGCGGCCGCGCCGGGACAGCTCGGGGCGCGAGCGGCAACCCGGCGGTCGGCGAGGCTCGCCGGCCGGCGCACGGCGTGGCCGTACGCCTGTCGGAGCGCCATCTCGCGCGCGTCCACAACTCGGACGATGGGACAGTTCCCTCGCTCGCGCTCCCTCCGCTCGCGCAAGCCGCGCCCGCGTGCGACGGCGTCAGCGGTCGTCGCCCGGGAAGCCGTCACCCGGATCGCACCCGGTCGTGTCCTGGTGAGCCGGGCGGGCCGCCGTCGCGGGCCCGATAACCGCAATCGAATGACATCGATCGCCACAGCCGTCCTCGCCCTTGAGCGGCAACGCCGAGAAAGCCCGGAGCGCCATGGAAAGGGAATGCCAGGAGTGCCACTGCTGAGCAGCCACCGGCGGCTCGGCGCCACCCAATATAGCCAACGAGATATCACCTGATTCGGATACGTGCGAAATATGTGACGGGTCTGTCAATTGAAGGCCTGGGCGAGCTCACCTTGCCGATAGTGCGGGTATTCATCTTGAATGGGCGAAACGGGATCGACGGGGGCGTGGCAGCGGTATTGCCCGCTGGACCTGCCTCCACCGAGGCCTCCGCCGTCCAGGAGCCCTCCCCACAACCCGGTCGTGAGGGTCCGGCACATTGGTGTCGTGGGCACTGTGTGCCAGGTGAGGGTTCTTCCACGGGAGGGGGGCGGTCGGCAGGCTCGGGGTGTCGACCACTGCGGGTCGTCTCCGTCGAGCCTCTCCGGGAGAGACCAAAATGGACATCCGGCAACTCCGAACCTTTCACCGTGTGGCCGCGCTGGGAAGCTTCACCCGGGCCGCGGCCGAGCTGAACTACGCGCAGTCCTCGGTGACTGCGCAGATCCAGAGTCTTGAAGTGTCCCTGGGGGGCGAGCTGTTCGAGCGGTTCGGGGGCAAGGTGAAGCTGACCCCGGCGGGGACGCGGCTGCTGCCCTACGCCGGGCAGATGCTGGCCCTGGCGGACGAGGCGCGAGGGGCCGCGTCTCCGGACGCGCAGCCCGAGGGCGTGCTGACCATCGGCACGATGGAGAGCATCACCTCCTACCGGATGCCGCCGGTGCTGGAGTTCTTCCACCACCGCTACCCCCGGCTGCAGATCGCGCTGCGACCGAGTCTGTGCGCGGAGACGCTGCACTCGCTGCGCCAAGGGCTGTTCGACGCCGGCTTCCTGATGGAGGCCGAGACGCAGCACTCCGGGGTGCACAGCGAGGTTCTCGGCGTGGAGCGGTTCGTCGTGGTGGCATCGCCGGGGCATCGGCTCGCCGGGGCATCGAAGGTGGAGACCGACGATCTGCGGCAGGAGTCGGTGCTGGCCCCGGAGGCGGGGTGCGCCTACCGGGAGCTGCTGGAGGCGGAGCTCAACGACGGCACGGGCGAGCCGGTGCCTTTTCTGGAGTTCGGCAACATCGAGGCCATCAAGCGTGGTGTCGGCGCCGGCCTCGGGATCAGTCTGCTGCCGCGGATGGCGGTCGGCCAGGAGCTGTCGGCCGGGACGCTGGTGCCGCTCGCGTGGGAGCCGCCCTTCGAGCTGTTCACGCAGCTGGCCTGGCGCAAGGGGGCGCAGCTGTCGCGGGAGCGGCGCGTGTTCGTGGAGCAGGTCGTCGATTTCCTGAGCCGGGAGTACCAGGAGTCCTGAACGGCATCCGCAGAACGGGGAACCGTCTGGATTCCATGAGCGGCCCGCATGCTGCACATGAATGTATTGGCTTTATCGATCGATGGAGTCGATAAAGGCCATCTGCAAAGCCGAATGGGATTTGTGGACTTCCAGGTCGGACGGCATGAAGAATGTTTTGCAGTCCCAGTAATCGGCAAGGAGAGGTTCCTATGTCACAGGTCATGCTCCCGGCTAAGCGGTTTGTCGTGTCGAGCGTGTCGTCCGACGCCCACATGTGGAATCTGGTTTTCCTCCAGCTGATGCTGGAGGAGCAGGGCGCCCAGGTCACCAATCTCGGCGCTTGTGTGCCCGACGACCTCATCATCGAAGAGTGCCGAAGGTCGCGGCCGGACGCGCTCATCATCAGCACGGTCAACGGACACGGCCACCTCGACGGCCTCCGGCTCATCCGCCGTATCCGCAGTGAGCCGGACCTGATGGACCTGCATGTGGTGATCGGCGGGAAGCTCGGGGTGCGGGGAGCGGAGAACATCGTGTTCGCCGAGGAGCTGGCGCTCAGCGGGTTCGACGCGGTGTTCGAGGCGGACGGCGGGATCGAGGCCTTCCAGGAGTTCCTGGGCTCGCTCGACAGTGCCGAGCGTCCCGCGCTGGAGTCGGCGAGGGCAGCCGCATGAGCAGTCTCGCGAGGATTCCCGAGCGGTATGCGCCCCAGATTGCTCCCAGCGGACGTTTCTCGCGGCACGTCCGAGGGGCGCATGCCCGGGGCCGGCTGGTGGTGCAGCCTCGGATGGGGTTCGCGGATCTGGCCACCATGCGTGAAGGGCTGCTGGGCGTGAGAGGCGCCGAAGCCACGGCGATCGGCACGATCACCCTGGACAGCTACACACGTGTCAACGACCATGACTCCGCCCGGCAGGCCCTGCGTACGGGGGCCGAGCTGAACGGGTTCCCGTTGGTCGCCCATGGTCCGGATGCCACCCGGCAACTGCTGGGTTCGGTGTCGGGGCCGGACTTCCCGGTGCAGGTGCGCCATGGTTCGGCGTTGCCGTACCCGCTGTTCCGGGCGATGGTCGAGGCCGGCGTGGATGCCACCGAGGGCGGGCCGGTGTCGTACTGCCTGCCTTACAGCCGGGCGCCGATCAGTGCGGCGGTCAAGGCCTGGGCACAGTGCTGCGAGCTGATCGCGGCGCAGCCCGATCCGATGCATCTGGAGAGCTTCGGCGGTTGCATGCTGGGGCAGTTGTGCCCGCCCAGTCTGCTGGTGGCTCTCAGTGTGCTGGAGGCGTTGTTCTTCCGGGAGCACGGACTGAGCGACATCTCGTTGAGTTATGCGCAGCAGACCCATCCGGGGCAGGACATGGAGGCGATCGCGGCGCTGCGGCGGCTGGCCGGCGAACGGCTGGCGCAGGCCGACTGGCATGTCGTGCTCTACACCTTCATGGGGGTCTTCCCCCGTACGTCGGTGGGTTCGTACCGGATTCTCGAGGAGAGTGTGCGGCTTGCCGTGCGCACGGGCAGCGAGCGGCTGATCGTGAAGACGCCGGCGGAGGCGCACCGCATCCCGACGATCACCGAGAACGTCGACGCGCTGGAGTTCGCGGCGTCCATCGCCCGGGACGAGGCGGAGCGTCCGCCGGAGGTCATGGCGACCGACTCGGGGATCTACGAGGAGGCGCGGCTGCTGGTGGACAGCACGCTGGAGATGGCGCCGACGGTCGGCGAGGCGTTGGTGCGGGCCTTTGGCCGAGGTCATCTGGATGTGCCGTACTGCCTGCATCAGGACAACGCCAACAAGTCCCGGGCCTACGTCGATCCAGCGGGCATGCTGCAGTGGGCGGAGCCGGGGCGGATGCCGCTGCGTGTGGCACGTGGCGCCTCGGCGCGGCCGGTCAGCGCGAAGGGCCTGCTGACGATGCTCGGCTTCAACGAGCGGCGTTTCGACCGTGAGCAGTTGACTCAGGGTCATCTGCGGGGTTTGCAGTACGCGGCGGCCGAGAGGCGAAGGAGTCTGTCGTGATGCCGCGCACCGGTGACGCTTCCCGGATCGGTCTGCCTTCCCTGGCCCTGCGCCGAGTCCGCCGGCTGCGGATCCGTGCCCTCGACAGTCTCGCCCGGAGTGTCCGTTCTCATCCGAGGAGCATCCTGTGACCATCACTCCCACTCTTGATGCGGTACGGGAGCGCGGTGCGCTGCGTGCCGTGGTGAGCCGCGGCATTCGTGGGTTGTCGCTGTGCGGTGACGACGGCCGCTGGCGCGGGCTCGACACCGACGTCGCCCGGGCCGTGGCGGCCGCCACCGTGGGTGACGGTGAGGCGGTCGAATGGGTTTCCTCCGATCCCGTGGACCGGTTGACGCGGCTCGTCGCGGGCGACGCGGAACTGACCGTGTCCAATGTGAGCTGGACCCTGGGCCGCGAGGCGTCCCTGCCCGTGCTGTTCACCGGGGTCACCTGCTACGACGGTGAAGGGTTCCTCGTCCGCGCCGACAGTGGCGTGACCCGGCCCGAGCAACTGGCGGGGCGGCGGGTGGCCGTGCAGGCGGGTACGACCAGCGCGGCCAACCTGGCGGCCTGGTTCGGCGGTCGGGGCCTGGCCGTCGAGCCGGTCGCCCATGCGACGCCGGCCGAGACGCTCGCGGCGTACGCGGCCGGTGAGTGTGCCGCGTATGTCCTGGACCGGGTCGCCCTGGCCGGCGAGCGGGCCGCGCTCGACGACCCGGCGGCGCACCGGATCCTCGACGAGGCGATCTCCCGCGAGCCGATGGCGGCTGCCGTGCGCGACGATGATCCGGCGTGGTTCCGTCTGTGTCGATGGGTGCTTCAGCTGCTGGTCTCCGCCGAGCAGCAGGTCCTCGAGGTGGGTGAGCGGGACAAGGCGCTCGCGCAGGCCGCTGAGATGGCGGGCGCCCATGGGCCCGCTGTCGGTCTCGACCAGGACTGGGCGGCCCGTGTCCTGGCCACCGTCGGCACCTACGCAGAAGTCTACGACCGCAACCTCGGGCCGGCCACGGGTCTGGCCGTGCCGCGAGGGCTCAACGAACTGTTCACGCGAGGCGGTCTGCAGTATGCCGTCCCCCTCCACTGACCCGTCCTCCCCTTCCCCTTGGAAAGGCATCTCACCATGAGTACTGACACCCGGCCGGCGGGCACGGAGACGAAGGGAGCGATCGAGCTGACCCTCGCCATGGTGCTCTCCGGCACCCTCGGCGTCTTCGTCATCGAGTCCGGCGCGTCCCCCTTCAACGTGGTCTTCTTCCGCTGCCTGTTCGGTACGGCCACGCTCGGCCTCTACTGCCTGGTGCGCGGTTTCTTCAAGAACCACAACTTCACCCCGAAGAAGCTCGGCCTGGCCGCACTGGGCGGTGTTTTCATCGTCTTCAACTGGGCGTTCCTCTTCGAGTCGTACGAGGACACGTCGATCTCGGTGGCGACGGTCGTCTACCACACGCAGCCGTTCTACGTGATGCTGCTGGGCGCTGTGCTCTTCCGCGACAAGCTCACGGCCGCCAAGTTCGGCTGGCTGGGGGTCGCGTTCATCGGTCTGATCCTGGTCGCGGGGGTGTCCGCGGCCGACCTGACGGGCAGCGGGGACAGCGCCTATCTGACGGGGCTCGGGTACGCGCTGCTGGCTGCGGTGTTCTACGGGATCTCGACGGTCATCACCAAGCGGGTCACCGGGGTACGGCCGCATCTGGTCGCGCTGGTGCAGCTGGTGCTCGGCATCTTCCTGCTGCTGCCGTTCACCCAACTCAGCGAGATGAAGGGGCTCGGCGGCGACTGGGGCTGGCTGGTGGGCCTCGGCGTCATCCACACCTGCGTGATGTACGTCCTCATGTACTCCGCGTACCAGAAGCTGCCGACCCCGAAGATCGCCGTCCTGGCGTTCGTGTACCCGGCGGTCGCGATGCTCATGGACTGGGCGGTGTACGGGCACAGCGTGAGTCTGCTGCAGGCCCTGGGCATTCCGCTGATCGTGGCGGCGAGCCTGGGCATCAACCTCGGCTGGTCCTTCGCCGGGCGCCGGGCCCCTGTCGCGCCCACCGAGGAGCCCGCACCGGCAGCCGCACCGGCCGCCGGTGCGGCTGCCGCGTCCAAGACCGAGATCAAGACCGGAGGCACTCGATGACCCTCGTGACCGACCCCGCAGCCCCGCGGATCGCGATCGTCGGCGCCACCGGCGCCGTGGGCAACACCCTGATCGAGCTGATCGAACAGCGGGGTCTGCGCTACCGCGACATCCGGTTGGTGGCGTCGGCGCGCTCGGCCGGCACGGAGTTGAGCGTGGACGGCGTGGCCCATCCGGTGCACGCGGTGGAGGAGTTCGACTTCGCCGGTGTCGACCTGGCGTTCTTCTCCGCCGGCACCGAGGCCAGTGAGCAGTGGGTGCCCAAGGCCACCGCGGCCGGCGCCGTCGTCATCGACAACACGATCGCCTTCCGCATGGACCCGGACACCCCGCTGGTGGTACCGCAGGTCAACGCCCATGAGCTGGACACCCGTCCGAAGTCGGGTGTGATCGCCAATCCGAACTGCTCGACGATTCCGCTGGTGCGGCTGCTGCAGGGCGTCGAGCGACGTTACGGCGTACGCCAGGCCGTGGTCAGCACCTATCAGGCGGCTTCGGGGCTGGGGCATCCCGGTGTCGAGGAACTGATGAACGCCAGCCGCGCGACGCTGGAGCATCCCGGGGAGGTGTATCCCAGCAAGGAGTTCTCGCCGTCGCTCGCCTTCAACGTCATTCCGAAGATCGACCGTTTCCTGGACTCCGGCTTCACGCTGGAGGAGCAGAAGATGCTCCAGGAGTCCCGCAAGATCCTCGGCATCCCTCATCTGGACGTGACCACCACGTGTGTGCGGGTACCGGTCGTCAACGGCCATTCGGAGGCCGTGTGGATCGAGACGCAGGGTGTCGTGGACCGGGCCGAGCTGGTCGAGGTGCTCGCCGCGCTGCCCGAGGTGACGGTGCACGACCGTCAGTCGCAGCATGAGTTCCCCACTCCCGCCACGATCGACGATCCGTACCGGGTGCACGTCGGCCGGATCCGGGTGAACCCGAACAACCCGCGCGCCTTCTGGCTGTGGCTGGTCGCCGACAACCTCACCATCGGTGCGGCGCTGAACGCGATCCAGATCGCCGAGGAGCTCATAGCCCGGGGGACCCTGTGACGCGACCGCCGCTGGACTCCTCGCAGCGGCCGCCGGCGGTGGTGAAGTTCGGGGGTTCCAGTTTCCGGACCCTGGCGGCGTACGGGCAACTCGCCGAGGCGCTGTCGCGGCGGGTCGAGGAGGAGAACACCCGCCTGGTGGTCGTGGTGAGCGGCCAGCCCGGTGAGACGGAGCAGTTCCGGGACCGGCTGAGCAAGGTGAATCCGCATCCCGAGGACGAGACCGTCGCGGGTCTGCTGACCCTGGCCGACACGGTGGGCGCGCAGTTGCTGGCAACGGCCCTGCACCGGGAGGGCCGTACCTCCACGGTGCTGGCGGGGCACCAGCTGGGGCTCACCACCGACTCGTCGTTCATGTGGGCGCGCTTGGAGCACACCGATCCGGAGCCGCTGCGCTCGGCCGTGCGTGAGCACGACGTGGTGGTGGTGCCGGGTGGCCAGGCCGCCGACAAGGAGGGCCGGCCGACCTGGCTGGGCAAGAACAGTTCGGATCTGTCGGCGGTGGCCGTCGCGGCGGCTGTCGGTTCGCCGCGCTGCGAGATCCATTCGGACGTCGACGGCATCTACAGCTCCGACCCGCATCTGATCACCGGTTCGCGGCTGCTGAGCGAGGTCTCGTACAACACGGCGGCGCTGATGTCGTTGTACGGCGCGAAGGTGCTGCACCGTCGGGCCGTGCGGTTGGCGCAGCGCAACCGGATCGAGATCGTCTGTCGTTACAACAGACCGCCGTTTCCCGCGGGTTCGGTCATCGGCAGTGCCGGTTCCTCGGTGGCGGCGGTGGTGCTCAACCAGCGTTCGGCGGCTCTGCGGTACGAGACGGAGGACCTCGCCGACCGCGCGTACACGGCCTTCCACGGCGCCAACATCGATGTCGTACGGCTGACCGCGGGGCCGCTGGTCGCGGTCACCGGAGGGTTCGTGGACCTTCCCGAGTTCCAGCGGCGCAGCGGTCTGACGCCCGGCGAGTACGCGGGGGTGCCGGTGACCGCGGTGCGCGGCAGCCAGGTGGTGACCCAGCTGGCGGCCGACGAGGAGGACGCGCTGCATCTGACGCAGCGTCTGCACGATCACGTGAACCGTCCCGGCGCGGGCATCGATCCGAACGCGCCACTGCTCGAGCTGCAAGGAGTGTGAACCACATGACCGCCACCACCGACCACGGAGTGCCCGCCACGGCCGGCGTCGCCATGCCGACCTTCAGTGAGATCGCCCTGCCGGACGCGGTACGGGACGCGCTCGGCGAACAGCTGCGCGGCCTGCCGGATCCGAACATCGACATCGACCGCTCGTCCGCCCGGCTGCTGCAGATCTTCGCGACGCTGCCGACCGACCTGCTGCAACAGGTCATGGACTTCGGCCGGCACATCGACACGCCAGGTGTCAGCCTCGTCAGCAACCTCCCGGTGGATCCGGTGATGCCGGACACACCGTCCGACGGCGGGCCCAGCACCGAGAAGCGGTCGTTCGTCGCCGAGGGGGTGCTGCTCGGGCTGAGCGGTCTGCTCGGGGAGCCGTTGGGGGTGCTGACGGAGAAGGCGGGCCGGCTGATCCACGACGTCATCCCCGTCGCGGGGGGTTCACGGACCCAGACGAACCAGGGTTCGGAGGTCTTCCTCAATTTCCACAGCGACATCATGTACGACGTGATCGGCCGTTACGACGTCGCCAACCCCGACTTCCTGGTGCTGTCCTGCCTGCGTGCCGACCACGAGGGCATCGCCGGCACCTACTACGCCGATGCCCGCGACGTGTCGGCGGCGCTCGCCCCCGAGGTCCTGGAGACGCTGCGCAGTCCGCTGTTCCGGCTCAACGCCCCGGGCAGCTACGTCCGTGACGTCGCCGGCGGCCTGGATGTGCTGTCGGAACCGGTGCCGCTGATCAGCGGTCACACCGACTATCCCGAGATCGCGATCTCCGCCAACGGGGTGCAACCGCTGACCAGCGGTGCCCGCGCGGCGATGGAAACCCTGCAGACGGTGTGCGGCGAGGTCGCGCACAGTGTCCGGTTGCGTCCCGGGCAGGCCCTGCTGATCAACAACCGCAAGGGGGTGCACGCGCGGTCCACGTTCACCGCCCGCTACGACGGCGGGGACCGCTGGCTGCAGCGGACCTACGTGCGCCGCAGCCTGTGGAACGTGCGCTACCGGGTCACCGAGGACAACCGCCGGGTGCACTACTGACCGGCCGCCCCGGTACCGGCCGCCCCACACCATGGCACCGATCCGGTGGCGCGCCGGGCTCCCCTGAGAACCCCGTGTCACGCCGAGCGACCCTCGGCGCGGCACGGGGCTTTCGCGTGCCCGGGTCCGCCGTCGGCCGGCGGGGCTCGTGCACCCCCTGGTCGGCGGCCGGGGCGGGCCGGGGTCCTCTCGGGGGCGCCGGATGGCCTGGACCGGTCAGGCCCCTCGTGGCCAGCCGCAGGCCGGTGCCTGCGGGGTCCACGCGCCCGATGATCGACGTGTCGGCAGCAACCCGCGACGACGTGAGGGAGACCATGGGCAGGACCTTGGCGCAGAAGACGTGGGACGCCCATGTCGTGCGGCGCTCCAGTGGCGGCGACGAGCTGATGTACATCGATCTGCAGCTGCTGCACGAGGTGAACACGCCCCAGGCGTTCGACCGGCTGCGCGCGGCGGACCGTACCGTCCGCCGGCCGGACCTGACGGTGGGCACCGAGGACCACAACACGCCGACGCTGGCACTGGATCGGGTCATCAAGGACCGTGAGGGCCGCCGGCAGGCGGAGCTGATGCGCTCCAACTGTGCCGAGTTCGGGATTCCGCTGCACCGCTTCGGGGACCGGGACCAGGGCATCGTGCATGTCATCGCGCCCGAGCTGGGTCTGGTGCGGCCGGGGATGACGATCGTGTGCTGCGACTCGCACACCACCACTCTCGGCGCCTTCGGTGCACTGGCGTTCGGCATCGGGTCCAGTCAGGTCGAGCACGTGCTGGCCACCCAGACGCTGCCGATGCGGCCGCTCGGGCAGATGTCCGTGACCGTGGACGGCGTCCTTCCGGCGGGGGTGAGCGCCAAGGACCTGGTGCTCGCGCTGATCGCCCGGGTGGGCACGGCGGGCGGGCAGGGGCACATCATCGAGTACCGCGGTGCGGTGGTGCGGGCGCTCTCGATGGAAGCTCGGATGACGCTGTGCAACATGTCGGTGGAGGCCGGGTCGCGTGCCGGGATGGTCGCCCCGGACGAGACGACCTTCGCCTACCTCGCGCGCTGCCCGGGGATGCCGCGCGGTGCCGACTGGGAGCGCGAGGTCGCGTACTGGCGCAGCCTGGCCGGTGACGACGACGCCGTCTTCGACAAGTCCGTCGCCCTGGACGCGAGCACCCTGAGTCCGCATGTGTCGTGGGGCACCAATCCCGCGCAGAGCGTCCCGCTGGACGGACGGGTGCCCGCGCCCGCCGACTTCGCGCCGGGCGGGCAGCGCGACGCGGCGGAACGGGCGCTGGCCTACATGGGTCTGACGCCGGGGACGGCGCTGCGGGACGTCGCGGTGGACACCGTCTTCCTCGGGTCGTGCACCAACAGCCGAATCGAGGATCTGCGGGCCGCCGCGGACGTGCTGCGGGGCCGGAAGGTCGCGGACGGCCTGCACATGATGATCGTGCCCGGGTCGGCGCGGGTGCGGCGGCAGGCCGTCGAAGAGGGCCTGGACCGGGTGTTCGCGGAGGCGGGCGCCGATTTCCGGGCGGGCGCGGGCTGTTCGATGTGCGCGGCTCTCAACGAGGACCGGCTGCTGCCGGGGCAGCGCGCCGCCTCCACCAACAACCGCAACTTCGAGGGCCGGCAGGGCCGCGGATCGCGCACCCACATCGTGTCGCCGGCGGTGGCCGCGGCCACCGCGGTCACCGGACGCCTGTCCTCGCCCGCCGATCTGTGAGACGAAAGGCCCGCCATGGAGAAGTTCACCGTGCACACCGGTACGGCCGTCCCGTTGCGCCGCACCGACGTCGACACCGACCAGATCATTCCCGTGCGGTTCTGTGCGAGTACCCGCCGCACCGGGCACGCGGACGCGTTGTTCGCCGACTGGCGGGCCGAGCCCGGCTTCGTCCTGGACCGGCCCGAGCGGGCGGGCGCCAGCGTTCTGGTGGCCGGTCAGGACTTCGGGACGGGTTCATCGCGGGAGTACGCGGTATGGGCCTTGCAGGACTTCGGGTTCCGGGCCGTCGTCGCCCCTCGCTTCGGTGACATCTTCCGCGGCAACGCGCTGATGAACGGCCTGCTCACGGTCGTCGTCCCGACCGCGGTGGTGGAGCGGCTGTGGGAGCTGACGGAGGGGGATCCGCGAGTCGGGGTCACCGTCGACCTGGAGCGCCGGGAAGTGCGGTGCGCCGGTCTCGTCCAGGCCTTCGACATCGACCCGGACGTACGGCGCAGGCTGCTGGGCGGCCTCGACGGCATCGCCGACACCCTGCGGTACGAGGCGGACATCGCCCGCTACGAGGCCGGGCGCCGGCCCGCGCTGCCGGTGACGGGCACTCCTGTGACGGTGGCGTCGTGAAGCTCAACCAGTGCGCGGCGTTCGTCGCGATCGCCGACACCGGCACCTTCACCAACGCCGCGCGTGCGCTGGGCGTCAGTCAGTCCGCCGTCAGTCACGCCATCGCCGGTCTGGAGACCGAGCTGGGGGTGACGCTGATGGTGCGCGACCGCTCCGGTGTGGAGCTCACCGATGCCGGGCGCCGTGCCCTGGAGCCCGCGCGGGGCGTGGTGGCGCAGGCGGAGCGGGTGCGGCGGGCGGTGCGCGGAACGGACACCGAACCCGAGGGCACCTTGCGGATAGGCACCAGTCAGAGCTTCGCGGCTCGGCTGCTTCCGGCGTTGCTGTCGGAGCTGCATGTGCGCTATCCGCGGCTGCGGATCGAGCTGCGGGAGGGCGGCGACGCGCAGATCGCCCAGTGGCTGCGCGGACGCGGCGTCGATCTGGGCATCGTGTCGCTGCCCAAGCGGGGTCTGGTCACGGCGCCGCTGTTGCAGGACGAGATGTTCGCGGTACTGGCGGAGCACCATCCGCTGGCCGCCCAGCGGGAGTTGCGCATCGGTGAGCTGGCCGGAGAGCCGTTTCTGATGCCGGTCGGCGGGGTCGAGACGATGGTGCGTGCCGCGTTCCGCACGGCCGGCCTCGAGCCCGAGGTCAGCCATCAGGTGCGGGACATCAACGCGCTGCTCGCGATGGTCGCCGCCGGGCTCGGCACGACGGTCATTCCCTGGCTGGCCCTGCCGCCGGCACTGCCGGAGGTGCGGCTGGTGCCGCTGTCCCCGGCGGTCGTGCGGCATCTGGGCATCGGTACGCGTCCGGGCGTCGAGGGGTCCCCGGTGGTGGGGGCCTTCGTGCACGCGGCCCGGTCCCTGGCGCTGCGCAGTGACTGGAGGAGGCTTCCCGTTGCTGTGTAGCCGGGGTGCCCGTGGGCCGCAGGCCTCTGGGCCGACGGGCGGGGGGTCAGGTCACGAGGCGGGTCGGCGCGTGCCGGACGCCGAACACGGTGCAGCCGGTCTCTGTGCTGACCTGGTGGACGCTGCCGGGCTGCTCGATGACGAGGTCGCCGGGGCGGTAGCAGTCGCCGTTGTCGTTGAGGAGCTCCCCCTCCAGGACGAGGATGACCTCGTAGCCGAGGTGTTCGTGCAGGTCGCCGTGGGCGCCGGGGGCCATGCGGGTGATCATCGCGGCGCCCGGGTCGGCGCCGTCGGTCAGGTAGAGGCGGTGCAGGTCGACGCCGACGCGGCCGGGTTCCTCCCAGCGCTCCCAGGGCAGGGCGTCCAGCCCGACGGGGTCGAAGATGTCGCGCAGGACGGTCACTTGGCGTTTCTGGGGCGAGGCGGTGGGGGCGGCGGGACGGGTGACGACGGACATCGGTGTGCTCGCTTTCCGGGGGCGGGACGTGGGAAGGGGGCGGGACGTGGGAAGGGGGCGGGTTCGTCGTACGGGTCAGCCGGTTCGGGCCGGGAGCGGGGGCGTGGGGGCCATGGCCGGGGCGGTGACGTCCGCGGCGACGGCGTCCGCGTTCTGGACGAAGTCCGTCCAGAAGCCGGGTCTGCTGCTGCCGCCCTGCATGAACCAGCGGGTGTGCTCGGTGGGGATGCCGAGGACGTACAGGCCGCGGTCGGGCCGGCCGGTGTGGTCCACGGGGTGGAAGGGAGCGCCGGTCACGGCGACGCCGCCGGTGTCGAAGCGGTCTCCGTCCGCGCCGTGGTTGACGTACGACGTCCAGATGCCCTTGTCGCACAGGCTGCGTGTGAGGGGGTGGGGGTCGAGACGTATGTCGGGCGTGGGGACACGGGCGTCGATGACGGTGTCCACGAGGACCTCGGAGCCGCTCACGTAGGGCGAGTGGACTGCGAAGCGTCCCGACGGGTGCGGGCGGATGCGGGTGTCAGGGCCGGCCACGCGCAGGACCCCGCGGCGCAGCAGGGCGTCGACCTGTCGCAGCCGCCGGCGCGGGGGCCCGGCGGCGAGGAAGGAGCTGCGCGGGACGTACCAGCCGAGGAACTCCTCGCGGTGCGAGACGGGGGTCAGGCCCGCGAAGTCGACGAGGGAGCGGATCACGGCGCGGGAGTCGCGGATGACGTCGAGAGCGGCCTTGAGCGGGTCGTCGACGTTGCCGGTGTCAGCGTGCGCCAGGTCTTCGGCCAGTGCGTCGGTCAGGGCCCGGGTGAACTCCTCGGGTCCGGCGAAGTGCCGGCCGGCGAAGGGGCGGGCCTGGGCGTCCAGGTCGATGCGGGGCACGTCGCCGAGGCCGTGTCCGGCGGCGACGGCAGGGACGTCCGGTACGCCGCTCCGGGCGGCGGCGACGACCTCCGCCTCGAGCGCGGCGGCCCTGTCCGGCTCTCCGCGGGCGGTCAAAGTCGTGGCGTAGTAGACGAGTTCGACCTCGGCGAGCAGCCATGGCAGGGCGTGCTCGGCGAAGGAGAGCGCGCCGTGGCGGCCGCCGGCCAGGACCCGTTCGGTGGTGAACAGCACGTGGCGGTGGCGGTGGTCGTGGTGTTTCTGGTTACGGCCGCGGGCGGGCAGTGGCATCCCGCTGCGGGAGCCGGCCACGATGACGGGTTCGCTGCCGCTGGGCCGGTAGACGAGCCGGCCGGCGTCCTCGTCGTAGTGTCCGCCGCGGCCCTCGGTGAGCGCGGCCATGACGTCGTAGAAGGACAGGCCGAGTCCGAGGACGCCGACCGTCGACCTGGCGGGTATCTCGTCCAGGGGCATGTCGGCGCCACTGTCCCCCGCGATGTGGCGCAGGCCGGGATGGCGGGCGGCATGGGCGGCGAGGCGGCGCTGGTTGCCGGTGAGTTCGGGGCTGGTGTGTCCGGTGGTCAGCACGACGCGGTCGGCGGTGAGGTGGGTGCCGCCCCGGAGGGTGAGCCGGTAGCCGTCGGGGGTGTGCTGGAGCGCGTCCACCGTCGCGTACACCGGGATCAGCCGCACTCTTTCGGGGAGATTCTTTCCGATCGCATCGAGAAGAAACTGCATATAGCGTCCGTGGAGGGCGCGCGGTGCGTAACTGTTGGGCCCCGGGTATTCCGGGTCGACGGAACTCCACCACTGCGCGAGCGAAGGGCCGGCGCCGGGTCTGGCGGGGCCGCCGTCGGGTGGGCCGGAGAACGCGGAGACCTCGTCGGCGACGGTGTTCATCAGGAACCATCGCGGCTGGTCGGTGCGCCAGATGCGGCCGGTGCCGACCCGGTGGGAGTCGATGAGGTAGATCTCCACGGCCTCGTGGACCGGTCCTTCGGCGAGGCGCGCCGCCATGCGTTCGAGGACGGAGACCCCACGCGGCCCGCTGCCGACGATTGCCACTTTCATTTGTGCCCCTTCCGGGAATCGAATTTCCGCCCTCTCGCATTTCGAAGGTAGGAGTTTCGGCATCCGGGTTCAACACTGATTCATTGATTCATCGCATGAGTGTTTCTCATGCAATTCACGAGCGGAAGGAAAGAGAAGAAAATGGACTGGGCTGGGACACCGCAGCGGGGCCCGGGCGAGCGCCCCGCGCTGCTCGTACTGGACCTCATCAACGAGATCGTCCATCCGAACGGCAAGTACGCCGCCGACGGTTACGGCGCACAGGCGCGTGAGCGGGGTGTCCTGGCCAGGGCCGCCGACGCGATCCGGCGGGCCCGCGCCGCGGACATACCGGTGATCTACGTCGTCGTCGGCTTCTCCCCGGGGTATCCGGAGTGGCCGGCCGGGTCCCCGGTCTTCGAGAAGGCGAAGGACGACGGCCGTCTGGTCCTGGGTTCCTGGGCGACGCGGGTGCACGACGCACTCGCGCCGCGGCCCGGGGAACCGGTGGTCGTCAAGCACCGCATCAGCCCGTTCCACGGCACGAACCTCGAGGTGCTGTTGCGTACGGCGGGCATCGACACGCTGCTGCTCACCGGCGTCTCCACGGAGCTGGTGGTGCTCACCACCGCGCAGGCCGCCCATGACCGGGACTACCGCGTGCGGGTCCTCGAGGACGCGACTCTGGCGGGCGACGCCGAGATCCACGAAGCCGCGCTGAAGATCCTGTCCCGTATCTCGACGGTCACCACGGTCGCCGAGGCGCTGCCTGCCGCCCGGCCGGTCTCCGCCGCCGAGCGGCAGGGCACTCGGCCATGAGGGCGCGAGCCGCGGCCCGTTTCCACGCCGTCGAGGAGTCGGCGACGTACGCGGTCTTCGACATGGTGGCGCGGATGCGCGCGCAGGGTCTGGAGGTGGTGGACCTGGGCGGCGGTGAGCCGGACTTCGACACCGCCGGCCATGTCGTGGACGAGGCGGTCGACGCGCTGCGCGACGGTTTCACGCACTACACGCCGAGCCGCGGGCTGCCCGCGCTGCTGCGAGCGGTCTCGGCGAAGCTCGCCGGGGACAACGGGGTCGTGGCGGACGCGGCCACCGACATCGTCGTCACGCCGTCGGCGAAGCACGCCCTGTTCGCCGCGCTGGTGACGGTGCTCGATCCCGGCGACGAGCTGCTCGTGCCGACGCCGAGCTGGGTCAGCTACACGGAGATGGCGCGACTGATCGGCGCGCGGCCCGTGCAGGTCGCCCTCGACGGCGCGGACGGCTTCCGGATCACGGCGGAACTGCTGGAGCGGCACGTCTCCCCGCGGACGAAGGCACTGCTGGTCAACTCGCCGAACAATCCCACGGGCCGGTCGCTGACCGCCGAGGAGGCGGCCGTGATCGCCCGGTTCGCGCAGGAACACGACGTCCTGCTGATCTCGGACGAGATCTACGAGAAGATCCGCTACGACGGCCGCGCCCATCTCAGCCTGGCCGCGCAGCCGGGCTGCGCCGACCGCACCATCACGGTGAACGGCTTCTCCAAGGGCTACGCGATGACCGGCTGGCGCCTGGGCTACGCGGCCGGGCCCACCGATCTGATGGCGCAGCTGCTGAAGGTGCAGCAGCACACGGTGGGCTGCACGGCGTCGTTCGTGCAGCGCGGCGGGATCGCCGCGCTGACCGGCTCGCAGGAGCCGGTCGACTGGATGACCGCGCAGTACGCGGCCCGCCGGGATCTCATCGTGCGGGGGCTGGACTCGCTGCCCGGGGTGTCCTGTTCGCCGCCCGACGGGGCGTTCTACGCCTTCGCCGACGTACGCGGCACGGGGTTCGCGGACTCGGCGTCGTTCACGCGGTGGCTGCTGCGGGAGGCGGGAGTGGCCGTGATGCCGGGTTCCGCGTTCGGGCCGGGCGGTGAGGGCTTCGTCCGGCTGTCGTTCGCGACGTCGCCCAAGGTGCTGCAGACGGCGCTGGACCGCATGGCGCGGGCGCTGGCCGACCGGGGCTGACGGGCTGCGCGAGAGCCACGGCTCACGTGGTGCGTCCGGGAGCGCGACGCCGGACGCCCACGGCCAGCACGGCGCCGACGGCGAAGGCCGTCGCCGCGATGCCCGCCGACAGACGCAGCCCCGCGGTGAAGTCGCCCGCCGCGGCGGCGAGGGTGCCGAACAGGGCCACCCCGACGGCGCTGCCGACCTGCCGGGCGACGTTGAAGACGGCGGAGGCGATGCCCGCGCCGGAGACGGGGGCGGTCTCGATGATGGCGGCGGTGGCGGCGAGAGCGGTCATCGTCTGCCCCAGCCCGGTGGCGATCAGGGCGAACAGCAGGACCGGGTACGGGGTGTCGGGCCGGGCGGTCAGCCAGCCGAGGAAGCCCACGGCGCCCAGGGCGAGCCCGCCGGCCATCGGGACGTAGGGGCCGGTGCGGGGGGCCAGGCGGCTGAAGAGCGGGGCCGCGACGAGTCCCATGCACACCGACGGCAGCAGGGCCAGGCCGGTGGCCAGGACGGTGAAGCCGCGCTCCTGCTGGAAGTAGAGGGTGGTCAGAAAGAGCATGCCGTAATAGCCGAGGCTGATCAGCAGGCCGATCGCGGCGGTCGCGGTGAAGGCGCCCGAGCGGAACAGAGACGGCGGCAGCAGTGGCGCACGCCGGCCGCGTCCGGCCCGTTCGCGTGCTTCCAGGGTGCGTTCGACCAGTGCGAAGGCGGTCAGGCAGGCCACGCCCGTCCCGAACGCCACCAGGACCAGCGGGGAGGTCCAGCCGTGTGAGCCGGCCTCGTTGAGGCCGCCGGCCAGGGCGACGAGGCCGACGATGCCGAGCACCTGGCCGGCCGGGTCCATGCGGCGGGCGGGCGTCTTGCGGGCGGTGGCCGGGACGTGGCGGAGGGTCAGGGCGACAGCGAGCGCGGCGACCGGCAGGTTCAGCCAGAACACCGAGCGCCAGTCGAGCCCGGAGACGAGAAGGCCGCCCACCGCGGGCCCGGCGCCGAACGCGATCGACGCGACGGCCCCCCACACGGCGATGGCCCGGGCCCGCACCGCGCGGTCGGGGTAGGTGGCCTGGAGCAGCGCGAGCGAGGCGGGCACGAGCAGGGCGGCGCCGGCGCCCTGGGCGAGGCGCCCGGCGATCAGGGTGCCGGAGTCGCCGGCCAGGCCGCAGACCAGGGAGGCCGCGGTGAAGACGCCGAGCCCGGTGAGGAACATGCGGCGGTGGCCGAGCCGGTCGGCGAGCCCGCCGCCCAGGAGCAGCAGCCCGGCAAAGACGGTGCTGTAGCCGTCGACGATCCACTGGAGGGCGGAGGGCCCGGTGTCGAGGGCAGTGCGGATCTCGGGGACGGCGACGTTGACGACGGTGACGTCCAGCATCACCAGGAAGTAGCCGAGGCTCAGGGCGATCAGCGGGGGCAGGAAGAGGGCGGGCCGGCCGGCCGGGGCGGGCGAGGGGGCGGCAGCGGCGTGTGGTGCGACGGTCCGCCCGTCTTCGGGGGTGAGGTCGGTGGTGGTCATGGCACCAGCTTCGACGCCTGATACTTCGTCACAGGACGAAGTGTCGTTGTCGTACGGTGGTGTCATGCCGAACACCAGCCGTACCACGGGGGCATCCGCCCGCGGCGCGGGCGCGTCACGGCGCCCGGGCCCCGCATCCGATGAGCACCCCGGTGCGCCGCTCAAGCACCAGACCGACATCGCCCGCGCCGCGGCCCTCATCGCCGATCCCTCGCGCGCCCGCATCCTGAAGTGCCTGGCCGACGGCCGCGCCCTGCCGGCGAGCGCGTTGGCCGGTGAGGCGGGGGTCACCGCCGCCACGGCCAGCGCACACCTCGCCAAGCTGGTCGAGGGAGAGTTCGTCACCGTCGAGGCGCGGGGCCGGCACCGCTACTACCGGCTGTTCGGGCCGGACGTGAGCGCCGCGCTGGAGGCGCTCGCCCTGATCGCCCCGCCGCTGGCCATCACGTCCCTGAAGCAGAGCAGCCGCACCAACGCCCTGCACCGCTCCCGCACCTGCTACGACCATCTGGCCGGACGGCTCGGCGTCGCCCTGATGCAGTCGCTGCTCGACCTCGGGGTACTCACCGGCCACGACGGCATCCACCGGCCCGCCGAGGCGGTACGGGACAGGCCGTCGTCGTACGGCCGCGACATCGTCTACGAACTCTCCGGCGAGGGCCCGTCGATCCTCGCCGAACTGGGCGTCGACACGGGCCGGTTGCCGCCGCGCCGCCCTGCGGTCCGCTACTGCGTCGACTGGAGCGAGCATCAGCACCACCTCGCGGGCGGGCTCGGCGCGGCCCTCACGGCGCGTCTGTTCGACCTCGGCTGGGTGCGCTGGGGCGCCGCGCCGCGCGTGGTGCACCTGACGGACGAGGGCGCCGCCGGCCTGGAGCGGACTCTGGGGCTCGTGGTCGGGTGAACGGGCCCGGCCTCCACTTCGGTGGAGGCGCGGTACGACATCGGCGGACGCGGTGGACGGAGCCTCCTCCGAAGGCCGATGTGCGGCGACGGCGCGGCGGCGAGGCTCGGGGGCATGGAACCCATCTATGTACTGTCCGGGCCGGAACGCGAGCAACTCACCGCGGTGCTGCGGTCCGTGGCCAAGAACCCGTACGAGGACTACGAGGGATTCTCGCGTGCCGTCGGCGACCTGATCGCACGGGGCGAGGTGCCCGCCTTCTTCGCCGACGTCTGTGCCCGCATCCACCACGACCGGGCGACGGGCGCCTCCGACGCGCACGCGCTGCGCAACTGCCCGCTGGACGAGGACATCCCCCTGCTGGACCTGGACGACCCGGTCGCGGACAAGCACGCGCGGAAGAAGACGTTCATCGGCGAGGCGTTCCTGGAGCTCTTCGCCCAGCTGGTGAAGACTCCCCTGCTGTCCTACGCCACCCGATTCAACGGGGACTTCTTCACCGACGTCGTCGCCATCAACCGCTACAGCGGGATGCAGACGGGATTCAGCGACAGCGAACTCGTCTACCACAACGACCGCACGGCCCATCCCGTGCGGGCGGACTTCATCTCGCTGCTCGGCATGCACTGCCCTGAAGGCGAGTTCATCTACACCGGCTTCGTCGACGGGCGTGACCTGCTCGCGCATCTGACGGACGAGGAACAGCGACAGCTCAGGACGGCCCGGTTCGTCACGCCGTTCGACGTGTTCTCGCGGGACAACAACAACGAACTGACCGTCTCCGAGGTCCACCCGATCCTGGAGAACCACCACAGCTTCCGCTACCTGGACACGTGCACGACGGCCGCGCCGGGCGCTCCCGAGTCCGCGAAGGACGCGCTGCTGGCGCTCAAGGACGCGCTGGTGCGTGCGGACAAGACCCGTCACCGCATCCGCACCGGTGACCTGTTCGTCTTCGCCAACCAGGACGGGCTGCACAGCCGCGACAAGATGGAGATCAACGATGCGGCGCGGGCGCGACAGCGCTGGCTGTTGAAAACGTACGCCTTCCGCGACGAAACGGCCGCCGAACGGCACGCGGACCGCTGGCTGGACGGGGTGCGCGGACGCGTGGGCGACTGACGTCCCGGGCGCGCAGGTCCACGTCGCGCCGTCACGACCAGGGTGGGCGGTCCTCGTCGAGCGCTTGGCTCATCAGCAGGACCGCCTCCAGGCGGTTGCGCACGGACAGTTTCGTCAGCGCATGGGACACATGGCTCTTCACGGTCGCCGGGGTGACCTTCAGCCGCCGGGCCGCCTCGCGAGTGGACATGCCCTCCGCGAGCACCGTGAGCACCTCACGCTCGCGTTCGGTCAGCGAGCGCAGCCGCAGGCCGACCGACCGGTCGCCACGCGGGCGGGCGGGAGCGGTCGTGCTCGCGCGACCCGCCGGCGGGCACAGGCCCACCAACTCCGGCGACACCACGACGTATCCGGCGGCCACCGCCCGCACCGCGGCCGCGAGCCGGCCGATCGCGGGGTCCTTGACCAGTACCCCCGCGCAGCCCGCGGCCAGCGCGTCCCCGACGGTGCGCGCCGTCCACCGTGTGTCGAGGAGCAGGACGCGCATCCCCTTGTGCACCAGGCCGGGCACGAGGGAGGCGGGCCGGGGCCGGAAGGCGTCGGCGAGCACGACGACGTCCACGCCGTCCAGGGGCCAGCGGTGCAGCGGCCGGCCGCTGTCGGCGGTGCCCAGCACCCTGATCCGGTCGGCCCCGTCCAATGCCCCCGCCAGGACGTGCCGGGACACCGGATCGGCGTCGGCGAGCAGGACGCTGACGTCGGAGGCCTCCGGCTCGTACAGCAGGACGCGGCCGTTCTCGGTGCTTCGCACGGTCATCTCCACGCGCTGTCTCCTTTCTCACTGCGCAGCCTGCGCCACGGACAAGCGGACCGGGGCCGGCGTTCGGCCGGCCCCGGTCCGGGCCTCGCTCAGGCGGCGGCGGGCTGCCGTGCCGTCAGTTCGCGGGCCAGGCGGGCCTTGACGACGGAGATGTCCTCGCAGTCGCCGCCGGTGCGCTCGGCGATGTGCGTCCGGTAGAGCCCCGCCAGGTCCTCCTCGCTCACGGCGATCCCCAGCTCGTCGAGGATGTGCCGCAGCACGGCCCGACCCGAGTGCCGTCCGATCAGCAGGGAACGCTCACGGCCGAAGCGGGCGGGCTCCACGTATTCGTACGTCGCCGGGTTGCGCAGCATGCCCTGCTGGTGGATGCCGGCCGCCGTGCCGAAGGCGTAGGTGCCGAAGATCGCCTTGTTGCGGGGTTCCTCCAGTCCGATCGCCGCGCGCAGCGCGGTGTAGGCCTCGTACATCCCGGCCACGTCGATGTCGGTGTGCAGGCCGAGCAGAACGCCCTTGTAGGTCAGCAGCGCGGCCACTTCCTCAAGCGGGGTGTTGCCCGCGCGTTCACCGACGCCGCCGAGCGTGACCTGCACCTCGTCGGCGCCGGCAGCCAGGCCCGCGACGGCGTTGGCGAGGGAGAGCCCGAAGTCGTCGTGGCAGTGGGTGGCGACACGAACCCCGTCAGGGAGCCAGGAGCGGAACTCGGTGATCAGCGCCCCGTACTCCTGGGGGAGGTGGCATCCGGAGGTGTCGGCGACGGCGAAGCACACGGCCCCCGCCTCGACGGCGCCCAGGGCGATGGCGCGCAGCAGGTCCAGTTCGCCGCGGCTGGCGTCCTCGATGCCGACGGACACCTCCTCGACACCGAGGGCGTAGGCGTGGGCGACGGTGTCGGCGACCTCGTGGACGGCCTGGTCGCGGCTGATGCCCCGTTTGTGGGCGAGGTGCAGGTCGCTGCCGGTGGCCATGACCTGCACCTGGTGGCGCTCGGTGCCGCCCGCCTCGACGGCCGTGTCCACGTCGGACCGTACGGCCCGGCAGAACGTGGTGAAACGCGCGGAGGTCAGGTTCCGGGAAATGAGCCGGGTGGCCTGGAACTCGCTGGGCGAGGAGGCGGGGAACCCGGATTCGATGTAATCCACACCGAGCGCTTCTATGCGCAGCGCTATTTCGAGTTTCTGGAGTGGGGTCATCGCGTTTCCGGGTGCCTGCTCACCGTCGCGGAGGGTGGTGTCGAAAATAGACACCCGGCGTGATTCCCTTTTCACTGACATCGTGTCCTCTTCCTCGCCCGATGCTGCTCGCGCAGCGCAACACCGGTGAGGCTAGGCGGAGTCGGCGCCGTTGAGGGCCGGTTGCGCTGGCCTCTGGAGGCCATGACCCGTATGAGTCGTGCAGGCCGCCGGGAATCACCGGAACGGTGGCCCGTGGCCGGTTCGGGCCACGTCACTTCTGGGTCAGCTCCACCGCTTGCCGGGGGGTGGAGGTGGAATGCGAAAGTTTTGTCGAAGGCGCTGCAACGCGTCCGGACTTCTCGAACGAAGGGGCATCCCCGATGCGTAATTCCATGGCCGAACCGACTGCCTTTGCCATCCGTTGCCTCAGCGACGACGATCTGATCTGGGGTTGAGGAGCGGCCCGCGGGTGAGGGTCTATCCCCACAGCGCAGGGGAGGGCGGGACCAGTATCCCGCCCTCCCCTTGCAGTGTCGGAGCACCCGCTCCGGAGGCATCCAGCCACCGCGGCAGGGTGACGTGGTCGGCGCCCGGTGCCGCGTGCAGCGCGGGCGCGCAGGACAGAGCGGTCGCCGGGGGCGAGTCGAGCAGCACCGCAAGGCCCCGCTGACCGGCCTGTTCCATGATGCCCAGGGCCGCCGTCAGGCCGCCCACGGCGTCGAGTGAGAGGTTGATGCCGTCGTAGCGGTCCCCGAGGCGCCCCAGGTCGGTGCTCTGCTCGTAGGTCAGGTCGGCGATGATCGGGAAGGGGCGGGGCAGTGCGGCGAGAGCCGCGGACCGGGCCTGCGGCAGCGGCTGTTCGAGCATGCGTACGCCGTGGGCCTGGAGGATCGGCAGCATCACGTGGAGCCGGCCGGCGTCCCAGGCCCCGTCGGCGTCGACCATCAGCCAGGCGTCGGGCCGCAGCCGGCGTACGGCCGTCAGCCGGGCGAGGTCGTCGGCGAGGTCGCCCGCGCCGAGCTTGAGCTTGAGGGAGACGAAGTCCTCACCGTCCTTCAGCTCCTGCTCCAGCAGCTCGGTCGCCACCGGGGAAACCGTGCGCACGGCGGGCACCGGTCGTGGCGGCGGCATGCCCAGCAGCTCCCACGCGCGCTGTCCGCTGCGCTTGGCGAGCAGATCCCACAGGGCGGAGTCGAGGGCGCTGCGCAAGGGGCCCGGCGACAGCAGCCCGGGCAGTTGGACGGGGCTGATCATCCGCTCCAGGCCGTCCCTGACGTTGGCGAACTGGTCGCGCAGGACGTCCGGTCCGTGTGCCTCCAGCGCGGGCTGGAGGGCCGCCTCGCCCTGTCCGGTGCTGCCCGCGTTGCGCACGGTCGCCCGCAGTACGGCCCACCCGCCCGCGCCCGGTTCGGCACCCGCGGGAGACAGCCTGGCGGGCAGGACGGCACACCGGACCTGCATCGGGGTGCCCGTAAGGGATCGGAGGAGTGCGGGGTCGAACACGAGGGCTCCTGACTCGCGGGCGTTCAGCCGGAACCCCATCGTGTGAGCGGCAGCGGTGGGCCGCCAGACAGCAGGCGCGGCACCCTGCGGCGTGGCCGGTAGCGGACAGGGCGGCCCGGGCAGGGTGCGGAGCAGCGCGGCGCGGCGCGGTGCAGCACAGGAGTGAGCGGCGCGGGCCGAGTGGAGGTCGCCTGATCGGTGCCGGTGAGCGGGGTGATGGGGGTCCCCCCGCTCGAGCGCAGCCCAGAGCAGGGGAAGTCGGCAACCGACGACAACACGGCAGGTGGGCGTGCCGGACCCCGCGTCTGGGGCCGTGATCGGCCGGACAGGCCCTAGTCGAGAAGTCCCGTCCGCGCGGCCGTGACCCCTGCCTGGAAGCGGCTCTCCACGCCGAGCTGGGCCATCAGGTCGGCCATCACTCGACGCAACGTCCGTACGGAGACGCCGAGTTCACGGGCGATGGATTCATCCTTGCGTCCGGTGGACATCAGCCTCAGCACGCACAGCTGCTGGGAGGTGAGCCCGGATTCCTCGCCGGCGCCGGTGTCCTCCAGAGGCACCGAGGAGGCCCAGCACATCTCGAAGACCTTGACCAGCAGGGCGGTGACGGCCTCGCCGCGCAGCACCATCATGGCGTTGCCGGTGTTGGTGTGGAGCGCGGGTACCAGGGCCTGCACCCGGTCGACCAGGATGAAACGGAACGGCACGATGTTGGCGATCCGGACCTGGGCGCCCGCGGAGCTCAGTTCCTGCAGATGGTTCATCGAGTGGACGATGCGGGTCATCGGCCGCAGATGGATGCTGCGCATGGTCACACCGCGTTCCAGGACCTGCATGTCGCGCCGCAGCCCCTCGGCGAGCACCTCCGACGGCCGGACGGGACCGGGGTGCATGCTCAGGATCTCCGAGGTCGCGATGTCGGCGGTGTCGCCGAGCACTCGTGCGATCCGGTCGGCGCCGGTGATCACTTCGTCGCTGAGCGTGCCGCTGCGGGCGATGTGCAGCGGCAGGAACACGTCGCGCATCGCGTGGATCTGCTCGCGGGTGCGGCGGATCTGGTCGGCCAGGCGGGCGGTGGCCTCCTCCTCGGCGGTGAGCAGCCGCAGCAGCGCGGCCTCGGGAGCGGTGGCCTTGGCGGTCGGTTCGCCGTCGGACGATTCGACGAGCAGGCCCAGGCCGATCAGTTGGCGGCGGGCGTGCTCGATCTCGTCGACGGTGGTGTCGAGTTGCTCGCAGGCGCTGCGGACGGTCCAGTCGCTGCGGGCCGAGGCGTACTGGAAGAGTCTCAGGGCCTGCGGCCCGATGCTCGGTGCGCTCATGTCCGTCTGCTGCCTTCCTACAACGGATGTACTGGGTCCGGGGATGCCGATGGCGGGTCGTGGTCTCTGCTCCTGGCCAACAAAAAACCCTCCCGAAGGTATGTTTTGCTCATATGTCCCGCCCCGGGCGGCCCTCGGCCAACCGGGGAGGGAACGACTCAGCTCACGTGCAGCAGCGCACTCCGTTCGAAGCGCGGACCCGTCCGGGTGCCGACGAAGCGCCAGCCCTGCGCCATGCCCCGGGCAGCGAGGACCGGGTCGTCGCCGACCACCACGGGATGGCCCACCAGGGACAGCACCGGCAGATCGCTTTCATGGTCGCCGTAGGCCCAGCAGTCCCGCGCACGGACGCCGAGCCGGCGGACGAGGGCAGCCGCGGCGTCCTGCTTGGCCGCTCCGATCATCGGCCGGCGGACCTCACCGGTCAGCACCCCGGCGGCGTCGGCGAGTTGCTCGGTGGCCAGCACGTGGCGCACGCCGAGGTCCTCGGCGACCGGCCGGGCCAGAGCCACCCCCGAGCCGGTCACCAGGACGACCTCGTCACCCTCACCCTGGTGGCGGCGCAGGGCATCCAGGGTCTCGGTCAGATAGGCGTGCGGACCGCTCCTGAACCGGGCGTACCACTGGCGGGCCGCCTCGTCGAACGACGAGCGGCGCGCTCCGGCGAAATGCGCGAAGTAGGCGCGGTTCAGCGTCTCCCGGTCGGCGCCGGCGGTGCGCAGGACGCCCGGCGTCCGCCCCTCCCCCACGAGCCGCGCGGCATACGCATGCCAGAACTCGAGCAGGCTCTTGCCCGCAAGCAGGGTCTCGTCCATGTCGAAGAAGGCGATGCGCCGGGTCATCGGGCCTCCTCCCCCGCTCGTGCCGCCAGCAGAGCGTTGGCGTAACTGGTCGCCGCCGAACTGAAGTTGAGGGTGCCGTGGGTGCGTGCCGCGGTGATGTCGCGCCAGCGGCGCTGGAGTGCGTCGTCCTCCTCCAGTGCGCGCAGCCCCGCCGTATGGAAGAGCTCGTCGACGGCCGTGCCGCACAGCTCCACGGCCACGGTGACGTCCCGCTGGTTCTCGGCGACGAGAACGGGCGTCACGGGCGCGTGGTCGGCGCGCTGCGCGACCCGCTCGAGGAGCAGTCGCGCGGCCTGGATGTGAGCCGACGCCCTGGCCAGCACCAGCGGCTGGACGGCGGTGCCGCCGCCGGGGCGCGCTCGCCGGGTCTGCGTCTCCCACCAGGTGCGCAGCGCTCCCTCGGCGACTCCGAGCACCGGCGCCGCGAAGATGAGGGCGGCCACCAGGGAGAACGGCACGGTGTGGCAGCGGGCGGCGTGCGGCTGGACACGCCCGAGGTCGCTCAGCGTGAAAGTGAGGTGGTCGGGGACCAGGACGTCGCCCTCCACGGTGTTGCTGCCGGTGCCGCGCAGTCCCACGGGGCGCCAGGTGTGCAGCACCTCCATCTCCGAGCGCCGCACGGCGAAGATCCGGTGTTCCCGCGTCTCGCCCGCAGGGTCGCCGTGCTGCGCGACCCAGGAGGCGAGCAGCATCCACTCCGCCTGGTCGACACCGCTGGCCGTGGCCCACCTGCCGGTCAGCCGCCAGCCGCCGTCCACGCGGACGGCGCTGCCCTGCGGCGGCACGACGGACGCGGCCACCCGCACGTCGGGACCCTCGCCCCAGATCTCGCGCTGTCCGGCCTCGGGGAGATAGCCGGCGAGCCTGCCGTGTGCCGCGTACAGCGCGGCGCACCAGGCGGTGGACGCGCAGGTCTCGGCCAGCTCGGAGACCGCGTCCAGGAGTGCGGTGAAGGTGCCGGCGCCGCCGTTCCAGCGCTCGGGCACGAAGTGCCGGGCGAATCCGTTCTCGACCAGGGAGTCGGCCAGCCGGTCGGTGAGCCGGCACGTCTCGTCCAGGACGATGCGGTCCTCGCGGGCGCTGTCCAGCGTCTTGCCCAGGTCACTCAGCACGCGGCAGCACCGGCCCCGGCGAGGAGGCCGCCGAGCGGGGAGGCGGTGGCGCGGGCGGCCAGCGCGGTGACCAGGGTGCGGGTGCCCTGGCGGGCCGCGAGCAGGTAGGCCCCGGCACCCTCGGGCTCGGCGGTGATGATGACGGGCTGCCCGAGTTCGCCGAACGAGAGGAACGACGCCTGCAGGGAGTTGACGGCCCAGGCGCCCGGGGTGTCCTGGGCGGCGCGGACGCGGACGGCCTGCCGGAACCCCTCGACGATCACCATCCCCGGGATGTGGTCACTGGCGTGGTCGAAGAGGGCGGGGTGCCCGGTGTCCGGTCTGAGCTGCCATCCGGCCGACGCGTCACCCAGGCTCGCGAGCAGCACGGCGTCGTCGCGGTCGCGGCCGACGGCGGCCGGCGAGAGGGTCCGTGCCTCTACGGTGAGGTCGGTGAAGTCGAAGGGGGCCGCCGCGGCGGCGCTGCGGCTGCGCACGAGGGCGTAGTGCGCGGGCGGGAGCGCGTCCCAGCGCATGCTCGCCCGGCCCACCGTGCGGCCGTCGATCAGGAGGTCCGCCTCGGACGTCAGACGGAAGCGTCGCGGGCTGCCGGGCACGCGGCGCAAGGTGACGTGGAAGGAGACGTCGGCCCCGTCGCCGCTGTCGCGCAGCGGGGCGTCGAGGTGGAAGTCGAAGCCGTGCAGGACGAACATGTGGTCCGCCGGGACACCGTGGAAGCGGTGCGAGAGGTAGATCCCCGCCTGACGCATCGTCTCGACGACGACCAGGGAGTCCCGGGTCCCGTCGGCGGCGCGGTGGTGCAGGAGATGGTCGTGCGGCCAGCGCGCGAGGACCGCGAAGCGATCCCCGCCCAGCGGACGAACGGCCGATAACAGGACTTCCCCGTCCGCGGCCTTGTGTACCAGAGCGCGCGGAACATGTGCATCGGCACAGTGCCTGGCGGTCGTGTCGCCGGGCGCTATGTCGGTGTCATACATGATTGTCCCCCTCCGGAAGCGGCTATACCGCAAAAGCAGTGACCTTGCAGGGTGGTCGGCCACCGGCTGTTCGGTGAAAAATATACCTGCGGGAAGGTATATTGCAACGGGGGGCTGGAGACGAACCGCGAGCGGAGACATCATGGAACTGAAGAAGAGCCGGGCCACGTTCCCGGCACCCGAGCGCAGCGCGGGGAGCATCGCCCTTCACGGCCGCAGCCCGGAGTTGCAGCAGGAACGGGCCGCGCACACCCGCAAGCAGATCCTGGACGCTGCCGCGCAGCTCTTCGACGAGCGCGGGTACGGCAAGACGTCCGTCAAGGACGTCGCCGACCACGTGGGGATGACCAAGGGGGCGGTCTACTTCCACTACCCCACCAAGGAAGCGCTCACGATCGCGGTCGTCGAGGCGCACTACAACCGCTGGCCCGCGCTCCTCGAAGCCGTCCAGGCCAAGGGGCTCGGCCCGTTGGACACCGTGGGGGAACTGCTCGACCAGACCGCGGAGGCCTTCCAGGACGACGTGGTCGTACAGGGCGGGGCGCGGCTGCAGATGGAGCAGCCCCTGCCGGAGGGCCTGTTGCCGCAGCCGTACGTCGGCTGGATCAGCCTGCTGACGGAGCTGCTGGTGGAGGCGGCGGAGGCCGGGGAACTGCGCGAGGGGGTCTCGCCCTCCGCTGCGGCCCACACGCTGGTCTCCGCGTTCTTCGGCACCCAGCACATCTCCGCGCGGCTGAGCCGTCGCGCTGACCTCGTGCAGCGCTGGTCCGACGCCCGGGACCTGATTTTCTCGGCCTTGCGGCCGTAGGACCGCCCGGCCCCTCCCCTCCCCTCCCCTCCCGGGAGAGGTCACAACAGGGGCCGGCCGTCCGACGACGCTGGCTGTCAGACCGTGGACAGGTCGATCGCCCGGTCGACGGCCTGCGGTCGGAGCACGCGCAGGATGCCCTCGAGCAGGTAGTAGTCGGCGTAGGGAAGGGAGATCTCGATCCCGTCCTCGTTGGGCCGGTTGCGAGTGCAGCGGGCCACGACCGCGTCCGCGCGGGCGGAGTTCGTCGTCAGGCAGGTCTGCGCCAGCGCGGTGAGCAGTCGTAGCGCCACCTCGCGATACGAGCGCCTGCCGGTGGCCTCGGCCAGGTCGAGCAGACCGCACGCCATGATCGCGCCGGCCGACGCGTCCTTGATGTCATGGGGCTGTTGCGGCGCCCGGTAGTCCCACACCGGAACATGGTCCGGAGTCAGGGATCGCACCGCGAAGTCCGCGAGGCCGCGTGCGGTGGCCAGGAACTCCGCGTTCCCGGTCCGCCGGTACATCGTCGTGAACCCGTAGATTCCCCACGCCTGCCCACGCGACCAGCACGACGTCGGGCTGTAGCCCTGCACAGTGTTCGGGCCGAGGGGCGCGCCGGTGTCCGGGTCGAAGTCGAAGACGTGCGGGGTCGATCCGTCCGGGCGCGGGAACACACGCTGTGCGGTCTTCGTGTGTTCCACGGCGATGTCCAGGTACTTCGCGTCGCCGGTCTGCCCGCTCGCGAACGCGAGCAGATCGAGATTCATCATGGTGTCGATGATGACCCGGCCCGCGTTGCGCGGATCGGTCAGTGCGCCCCACGCCCGGATGAAGCGTCCGCGCGGGTTGTAGCGCTGGATCAGGGAGTCGGCGGCCCGTACCGCGCCCGCCCGCCACACGTCGTCGCCGGTCAGTCGCCAGGCGGTGACCCATGACGGGTAGAAGAGGAAGCCGAGGTCGTGTGTGCCGGTGTCGTACCGACGCGGGGCCAGCTTCTCCGCCGACGCCAGTGCCCAGGTGCGAAACGCCTCGTCCTCGGTGTGGAGCCACGCCATCCACAGCGTCCCCGGCCAGAACCCGCCGACCCAGTCGCCGTTCTGCGAGTAGACCCACTTCTCGAACTTGGTGCCGACCGGGAACGCGCTCACGCCGGGCGCGACGGCGGCGACCTTCTCGACGGCGTAGTCCGCCGCCGCGCGGAGCGTCCGCAGGGTGGGGGCGGGAATGCGGTCGCCGGTCGCGCCCACCGCCGGCGTCGAGGAGCCGCCTGCGACAGCTGCGGCGCCGGCCGCGGTGGCCAGCACAGCACGTCGGGAAACACTCATGCCTACGCCTCCAACTGAGCAGCAGGAGAAAGGAGTTGACCGAGCGTTACACAGGGAAGTCGACGATGTACACCCATGTGAGCAATGTTCATCACCATGAACGCGGCTTCCCGCCCACACCCTGACCGGCGGACGAGCCGCGCCGCAGGTCAGTGGAAGGCGCCGACGTTCTCCGCGGCCCACTGGCGGAACGGCCTGGCCGGCGCGCCGGATATCCGCGTGACCGTGTCGCGCACCGTCAGCAGTTCGTCGTTGACGTCTCCGCCCATGACGTCGAGCACCGCGTCCGCGGCCTCGGCGCCGAAGACCGCGGCCATCCGGGCGTGGGCCTCCTGTCGGCCGATCTCGGCGAACGGAACCTCCCGCCCGAGTGCTGCCGCGATGGCCGCGACCTGCTGCCGGGGTGTCACCGGCTCCGGACCGGTCAGGGCGTACGTGCGCCCCTGATGACGAGACTCGGTCAGCGTCACCCGGGCCACCGACGCGATGTCCGCGGGGTGGATGGTGGGCAGTCCGACGTCCGCGTACGGTGCGCGGACCGTCCCGTGGTCGCGGATCGACGCCGCCCACATCAGGGCGTTCGAGGCGAACTGCGTCGGCCGCAGGATCGTCCAGGCCATGCCGCTGTCCTTGAGCAGCCGCTCGACGGCCAGGTTCTCGGCTGCGGGGCCGAGGTGCGGATGGGTATGGGCGGTGATGGACGACACCAGCACCACGTGCTCCACACCCGCCCGCCGAGCAGCCTCGATGATGTCGGCATCCGGGCCCAGACGCGACACGAGGAACAGCGAGCGCACCCCGTGCAGCGCGGGCGTCAGCGACTCCGGCTCCGCGAAGTCGCCTTCGGCTGCTTCGACCCCTTCGGGGAACGCGGCCCGCGCCGCGTCCCGGGTGAACCCTCTCAGCGGCGCGGCACCATCATGTGCGTGCAGTTCCTTCAGCAGTGCACTTCCGATGTTCCCGGTGGCTCCGGTCACGAGGATCACGAGCGCGTTCTCCCGTCGTCAGATGATCAACCGACGGAAACGCTAGAAGCTCAATCGCACTTCAGGTCAAGACGGTCCCCGTGGACACCTGAAGAGTGCCCGGCGGCTACCGCTTCCGGCTGTCTGCACCGACGGGGACGGTCAACAGGACCAGGCCCAGGGCGAGGACGGCCAGCCCGCACCAGGAAGCCCCCGGCAAGCGCTCGTCGAGGACCGTGACGCCCAGGACCGCCGCGACGGCGGGTTCGGCCAGGGTCAGCGAGGTGGCCGTCGACGCCGGGGTGCGGCGCAGCCCGTACCCGAAGAGACGGTAGGCCAGGTAGACGGTGAACAGGGCGAGATACACGGCCACCGCGGCCCCGCGCGTGGTGGTGAGCCAGTGCATGTCGACGAACAGGACGAGCGGCAGGACGAGCAGCCCGGCCGCGCCGAACAGCACGCCCATCACCGGGCCGGAAGGGTGCCCGCCGGTGATGAGCCGGCCGCCGATCAGCGAGTAGGCGGCGTACGACAGTCCGGCGCAGGCGGCGAGCGCCACGCCTGCCGGGTCGATCGGCGCGGCGCGCCCGCTGAGCTGGGGGCCCAGGACGAGAAGGGTGCAGCCCAGCACGGCGGCCGCCGTGGCCGTGGTCCAACGTGCGGTCGGCCTGGCCTGTCCGGTGATCCAGGACAGCAGTCCGGCGAAGACCGGCGCGCTGCCCAGCGCGATCACGGTGGCCACCGCCACACCCGTGCGGGCCACCGCCGGGTAGAACGTGACCGGATAGCCGGCCACCGCCAACGCGCCGAGGACGAGCAGCCATCGCTCGGGGCGTGTGCAGGCGGCGGGCAGCGAGCGCGCGTCGCGGGCGGTGAGGAACAGCAGGATGCCGCCGAGGGCGAGGCCGGCGCAGCCGATGGCCGCCGCCGGGGCCCCGGCCGGCGCCAGCGAGCCGGCGGTCCCGGTCGTCCCCCACAGCACGGCCGAGGCGAGGATGGGCGTGGGACCGCCGAGGAGTCGGGAGGTGCGAGAAGGGCGCGGGCCGGGGGTGGCCGGGCGCGTGGGAGTCAGCGGGGTGGTGCGGTTCGGCACAGTCGTGATCTTCCGTCGTCGAATGCGTCTGCGTCAGGGAATCGATCCGAAACGGGCGCGCGCGACGACAGCCCCTGACCGCCCTGGGGGGTCGGTCGGGGCCGGGGATGGATCCGTCAGCGTCGGCGCCCGGTCAGGCGCAGAGCGGCGGCAGAACGACGTGCCAGTAGGTGTTCACGCCGCGATGCTACCTGCCGGGCTACCCGGGCGAGCACGTCATGCAGGAGAGTTCCCCTGGCCGGAAGCCTGCTCGTGCCCGGCGAAGACGGCGAACAGGCCGTGGGGTGAGTCGTCGCCGTACATGAGCCGGTAGAGCTCGGCGCCTTCGACGGCGGCCTCGGCACTGCGGGGGAACATGGCGTTCTCGTACTCGGTGAGGGCGGCCTCGACGTCGTCGGGATGCGCGGCGAGGGCCTTGCCGAGTTCGGCGCCGTCGTACATGGCCAGGTTGGCGCCTTCGCCGTCCGGCGGTGCCAGGTGGGCGGCGTCGCCGAGCAGGGTCACGCCCGGCGACCGGTCCCACCGGTGCCCGATCGGCAGGCGGTTGAGAGGACGCAGGACAGGTGCGGTGTCGCCGTCGGTGATCAGCGCGGTGAGCTCAGGCGCCCAGCCGTCGAACTCCTGCGCGATCCGCGCGGCGGCCGCGGCGGCATCGGTGAAGTCGACGCCGGCGAACCAGTCCTGCGGCTTGGACAGCATCACGTAGGTGTGGAGGGTGCCGCCGCTCTCCCGGTGACACACGATCCCCTTTCCCGGCACGAGCGCGAACAGCGAGCCGCCGCCGACCGTCTTCACGGAGGCGGGATGCCGGGTGTCGCCGTCGAGCAGATAGGTCTCGACGGACGAGATCCCGGTGTACTCGGGTGTGGCGGCGGAGAGCAGTGGCCGGACCCTCGACCACGCGCCGTCCGCGCCGACGAGCAGGTCCGTGACGACGGTGCCGCCCTCGGCGAACGTCACCTCGTGGCGGCCCTCGCCGAGCGCACGGACACCGCTGACCTTGTGGCCCCAGCGGACGGCGCCGGCCGGGAGCGAGTCGAGCAGCATCTGTCGCAGCTCGCCGCGCTGCACCTCGGGGCGTCCGCCTGTGCCGTCGTCGGGCTGGTCGAGCAGGACGGTCCCGTCCGGGTCGAGGAAGCGGGTCGCCTCGCGGCCCTCCAGGACGAGGTCGCGGAACTCGTCGATGAGCCCTGCCGCTTCGAGAGCCGGTTGGCCGTTGTAGTCGTGGATGTCGAGCATCCCGCCCTGCGAACGCGCCGTCGGCGAGGGCTCCGCCTCGTAGACGGTGGCGGGGATTCCGTGGACGTGCAGGACACGGGCGAGGGTCAGTCCCCCGAGTCCGGCGCCGATGATCGTGACATCAGTGGTCATGGTGATTCCTTGCGTGTCGCACGCCTGCCGGACGGGCACTCGGCAGGTCGTCCCCACAACGTGCCGGAGCCCGCCGACAAGCCGCCGACATCGGACCGACAGCCGCCGACGACACCCGACAGCCGGCAGACACCACAGCTCCGCGGCTCCGCGGCTCCGCGGCCGACGATCACGGGTCCGCGATGTCCAGGGTGACCTTCGACAGTGGGCAGCCCACGCAGGTCAGCACATAGCCGTCGGCCTGCTGTCCCGGCGTGAGGCAGTTCGATCCGTTCTGCGTGACCTCTCCGCTGCGCAGCCGCACCATGCACTCGCCGCAGGTGCCGACCGTGCAGGAATACGGCATCGGCAGCCCCGCGGCGAGTCCCGCGTCGAGCAGCGTCTGGCCGGGCTCGACCACCGCCGTGCCGACGGGGCGCCCGTCCTCCTCGACGGTCATCTCCTGCGGCGCCGTCGCCGCGGTCCCGGTAGCCGCTCCGCCGGTGTAGCGCTCGTGGTGCACCCGCGCGTCCGGGACTCCGAGCCCGGTCAGGACGGCCTGGACGGCGTCCGCCAGCGCTTCGGGTCCGCAGACGTAGTAGTGGGCGTCCCGGGCCGGGGACAGGCCGGTGACCCAACGGCGCACGCCGTCCGCGTCGAGCCGCCCGTCCCGGCGGGTCAGGACGTGGGTGACCGCCAGCCGATCGGGTTCGTCCTTCGCCAGCCGGGTCAGTTCGTCGGCGAAGATGATCTCGTCCGCGCTGCGGCTGCTGTAGAGCAGCGCGATCCGGCCGCGGCCGGGGCGGGCGGCGAGCCGCGTGCGGATCATGCTCATCATCGGGGTCACACCGCTGCCCGCCGCGATGAGCACGACGTCGTCCGGGGGCTGCGGCTCGGCATGGAAGGAGCCCGACGGGCCGCGCACGGCCAGCCGGTCCCCGGCGCGGAGACCGTGGTGCACATGGGTGGAGAACCGGCCGCCCTCGACGTGCTTGACGGTGATCTCCAGCCGGGGCGACCCGGGCGCCGACGAGGCCGAGTAGGCCCTTCGCACCGGGCGGCCGTCGATGTCGGAGACGAGCGTGAAGAACTGGCCGGGACGGAAGTCGAACGATCCCGGGTGCTCGCCGGCGTCCTCCAGGACGAGGGTGACCGTGCTCGGTGTCTCCCTGCGCACCTCGGCGATGCGCACCTCCCGCAGGGGCTTCTCCCGCAGAGGCTTCTCCCGCGGGGAGTTCGCTCGCGGTGAGTTCTCCGTGCCGGTGCCGTCGGCGGGGCGTCGGCGCGGGAAGCCTCGGCGCCGCCCGTCCGCGCCGGGCTCGACGTCCTCGTAGCCCTCCTTCCGCAGCCCGGAGCGGTAGGCGCGGTTCATCACCAGCCGCAGCAACCGGGGCATCCCCGGGATCGCCCCGACGGCCTTCAGCAGGAACGCGGGTGGACCGTCGTCGGCGGCGGCCGAGCCGGCGGCGAGGTGTTCTCCCGCCAGCGCCATCAGGTCCGGCACGGTGCCCCGGTCGAGGTGCGCGCCGGGGGCCCACAGCCGCGAGCGCGCCACGGCGTCGTTGCCGGTCACCTCGGCGTGCTCGACGTCGACGAGCAGCGCCAGGTGCGGGGGCATCCCGCGCAGCGCCATCGTCGCCAGCAGCGCGGGATCGTCGGTGATCGTGCCGCGGCCGCGGACGTGCAGCACCCCGCTGCGCCCCGGGACGAGCGCGGCGAACGAGAGCCGCTCGTCCTCCAACAGGTTGTGGAGGGTGTCGGCGCGTCTGTTTCCCTTCCGGTCCGGGACGACGAGCGTGCGGCCGTCCAGGATCCGCGCCACCGCCTGCCGGTCCCCGCGCGGACTCGTGTCGCTCCCGCCCGAGGAGTCCCAGGTGGACAGTGCGAGGAACGGCGCCGCGGCCAGGAACCCGGCGACGCCGGGGCGGCACAGGGGCCCGTCCCCCGCGATGTCGGCGGCCGGCTCGGCCGGTGCGGGCGGCTGCCACAGGCGGGACCGCAGGACGGCCTGCGCGCAGTGCACATACGCCTGCTCGATGTCGACGGTCGTCTCCGCGCCCTGATGCGATGCCACCGAACCGTTGACGCGCAGAATCTCCCCGACGCCCGGCAGGAGGAAGAAGAACGAGACCGGACCGTGCGGGACGCCGGACTCGGGCAGCGAGGCGGAGAACGAGATCCGCGTGGGCGTGTGGACGCGTGCGAACCCCGGCGCGCCGCCGATGAAGGTCGTCCGGCCGACGCCCTGGGCGTCCCGGTAGCCGAAGGCCGCGATCGGACACCGGGCGAGGACGGTCCGGCAGCCCTCGTCGAGGGCGCTGATCTGCTTGAGCACGACCACCGGCATCGGACGGCCGACGATCGTCTCGACCTCGTCCGCCGTCGTCAGCCGACGCAGGGCCGCAAACCGGTCCGGCGCCTCGTTCTGGGGCTTGTCTTCGCAGGTCATGCCAGTATTGTGAGCAATAGCTCAGCTCTTTGACTACTCGCTTTTCACGCCTCGATAAGGACCTCGGATGCCGTCCGCCGATCGCCGTCTTCAGCCACGTCGCAAGCCTCGCCAGGTGCGTGCCGAGCTCACCCGCGAGCGCATCCTCACCGCCGCTGCTCACGTTTTCGCCGAGTACGGCTACGCCGCCGGCACCACCAATCGCATCGCCGAACGCGCCCGGATCTCCATCGGCTCGCTGTACCAGTACTTCCCGAACAAGGACGCCGTCCTCGCCGAGCTGCTGGTACGGCACATCGACCGGGGCGCGTGGACGCAGGCCGACCAGCTCGACCTGTCCGCCGGGACCCTGGAGGCGACGGTGCGGGCGGTGGTCCGCGACGCGATCGACAACCACCGCGACGATCCGCAGCTGTTGCGGATCATGATGGAGGAGGCGCCGCTCTCGCAGGAACTGCTCGACACGATCGACCGGCACGGCAAGGCGCGCGTCGGTCAGGTGCGCGACCTCCTCGCCCGGCACCCGGATGTCCACGTGCGGAATCTCGACATCGCCGCCGAGCTGATCGTGTTCACAGTGGAGATCAACACGCACAAGCTCATGGCCGACCCGCGGACCATCCCGGTCGAGACGTTCGAGACCGAACTGGTGGACATGGTCACGCGCTATCTGCGCGGCGATCGATAGCCGCTCGCCGCCGCGTCCACCGCGTCCACCGCGTCCAGCTCATTTCGTTTCAATCGATACCGTATCGAGTGAATGGACGGCTGTACTGTGACCTCATGACCGCCGATCTTCCTCACCGATCCAGCGCCGGGCGTGCGACCGACCGCCCCGGGGATGAATCACCCTTCGCGCTCGGGTTGCTGCTGCGCCGGGCGCACTGGCGGGCGGCCGCGGTCATGACGGAGGCGCTGCGACCGCTCGGCATCGAGTTGCGGCACTTCGCCGTGCTGCTCGTGCTGGTCGACCGCGGGCCCACGGTCCAGCGGGACCTGGCGACGGAGACCGGCTCGGACAAGGCGGGCATCATGCGGGTCGTCGACGACCTGGAGCGCAAGGGGCTAGCCGTGCGCAAGGCCGTTCCGGGGGACCGGCGGGTGCGGGCCGTGGAGATCACGCCTCAGGGCATCGAGCTGTTCGACGCGGCTCATGTGGCGGCGGCCCCGCTGACCGGGCGTCTGGTCGCCGACCTGGGGCCCGGCGAGCCCGAGCGGCTGACGGAGCTGCTGACCCGGTTCGCCCATCCCGCGGGCGACGAGGCGTAGGCACGCCCGCACGACGCCCGCCGGTCCGCTGCAACGAGAACGCCGTGTGACGCCCGGAGATGACAGGGCGTCACACGGCGTCCACGGTCCGGGGGTTACGCGGCGAGGCGCTCCGCGAGTTCCTTGGCCTTGGCGGTCGCGTCCTCGAAGGCCCGCTTGCGGGAGGCCTCGTAGAGCGAGACCAGTTCGGACATGGCCGCGTTGCGGGGGGCCATCGTGAGTTCCGGGACGACGAAGTGGACGTCCAGGCCGAGCGAGCCGTGCAGGACGGCCTCCAGGTAGTTCTGTACGTACTCGTAGCCCGCGCGCGGCGTGCCCGGCGCGTAGGAGCCGCCGCGGCTGGCGACGACGGTGACCGGGGTGCCCTTCGCGGACGGGTTCTCGCCCGAGGTGCGGCCGAGCAGGATCACGTTGTCCAGCCAGGCCTTGAGGGTCGACGGGATCGTGAAGTTGTACATCGGGGCGCCGATCAGGACGGCGTCCGCCTGCTCCAGTTCCTCGACGAGCCGCACGCGGGCGGCGAACGCGGCCGACTGCTCCGGAGTGTGCGCGGCGGGGTCGGCGAAGCCCGCGGTGTGGGCGGCGGCGCTGATGTGCGGGACCGAGTCGGCGGCGAGGTCGCGGTAGATCACCGCACCGTCCGGGTGCTGCTCCTCCCACACCTTGCGGAAGGCCTCCGTGACCGAACGGGACGAAGACGCCTCACCGGGAAACACGGACGAATCGATGTGCAGAAGCACGGCCATGGACATTCTCCAGACGACTGCGCCCGAGGCGTCAACCAGGGGCTGGGGATGGGGTGTTCGCATCCATTGATGGTTGCGAACAAGACAGTATCGAATGATACCGTTGCGAGTGTAATGAAGCCAGCACATCGAACAGGCAGGGAGGCAGACGACCTTGGACGTCTGTGAGGCGGTCACGAGCCGACGGGCAGTGCGCGGATTCACCGACCGACACGTTCCGAGAGAGGTGCTGGAGCGCGTGCTGTCCACCGCGACCTGGACGCCGTCCGCATCGAACATCCAGCCCTGGCACGCCTACCTGCTGACCGGCGAGCCGCTGACCGAGCTCAAGAAGCGCGCCGACGAACGCTTGGCCTCGGGCGACGCCTGGGACGAACCGGAGTACCAGCAGTACCCGCCCGTGCTGAAGTCCCCGTACCACGAGCGCCGGTCCGCCTTCGGCGAGGAGCGCTACGGCTCACTCGGGATTGCGCGCGGGGACCTGGAGGCGCGCCAGAGAGCCGCTTCCGCGAACTGGCAGTGCTTCGGCGCGCCCGCCGCCCTCTTCTGCTACATCGACCGCGACATGGGCCCGGCCCAGTGGGCCGACGTCGGCATGTATTTGCAGACCGTCATGCTGCTGCTCCGCGCCGAAGGGCTGCACAGCTGCACGCAGATGGCCTGGGCGAAGTTCCACAAGAGCGTCGCGGAGACCCTGTCGCCCCCACCGGAGCTCATTCTCTTCTGCGGCATGTCCATCGGGTTCGAGGACGTCACGGTGACCCACCCGCGCACGGGCCGCGCGCCGCTCGACGAGACGGTCACGTTCGTCGACCGCGTCTGACCCGGCCCGTCTCCGGCCGGCCCCGGGGCCCCATGTGGCGCGATCCGATCTGCGCCCACATGGTGGTTCATATACAGCATCACAGGCAAAGCGCAAATGAAAGGCATGTCATGAAGTTTGCGGTCATCGGTGGTACCGGGCTGATCGGGTCCCAGGTCGTCGGAAATCTCAACGCCGCCGGGCACCAGGCGGTACCGCACGCGAAGTCCACCGGAGTCGACATCCTCAGCGGCCAGGGGCTGGACGAGGCGGTGGCGGGCGCCGATGTCGTCGTCAACCTGACGAATTCCCCGACCTTCGACGAAGCCTCCCTGGCCTTCTTCCGAACCTCGATGGACAATCTGCTGGCCGCGGCGCAGAAGGGCGGCGTCGGCCACTTCGTCGTCCTCTCGATCGTCGGCGCGGACCAGGTGCCGGAGATGGACTACTACCGGGCCAAGGTCCTCCAGGAGGAGCTCCTCGCGGCCGGGCCGATCCCCTACTCGATCGTCCGGGCGACGCAGTTCATGGAGTTCATGGACGCCGTCATGACCTGGACCGCCGACGGCGACACCGTCCGGCTGCCCGCCACTCCGATCCAGCCGATCGCCGCCAAGGACGTGGCCGCCGCGGTGGCGGAGGTCGCCGCGGGCGCCCCGCTGAACGGCATTCGCAACATCGCCGGCCCCGAGGTCTTCGCCCTGGACGAGCTGGGCCGGATCACCCTGTCCCACAAGGGCGACGAGCGTACCGTCGTCACCGACCCCGCCGCCGGCATGTTCGCCGTCATCAAGGGTGACGTCCTCACCGACAAGGACGCCCACCTCGCCCCCACCCGCTACACCGACTGGCTCTCCTGACCCGTCGGGGGCCGTCCGCACCCGGGGCGTCGACGAGCGTTCAGCCCGCCCCGAGCAGGCCGAGGGCGGCGAGTGCCTTCGTGCCGGCGGCGGTGTGGCCGTCCCCGGCGAGCAGCAGCGTGCGCGCCGACTGGTAGGGGCAGCCCGCCGCTTCGAAGGCCGCGGCGGCGGCGAGCTGCCCCGCCGGATCGTCGTCCGACAGCGCCTGGGCCCGGTCCAGTTGGGCGGTGGCGACCGGGTTCCCGGCGACCAGGCTCCGGGCGGCGTCGACCCGGTCGCGGGCGTCCGGGTGCCCGGCGAGCACCGAGGCCTCCGCCCGGAGCGCCACGTACCAGTGCAGCCAGATCCAGGAGACCCACTTCCACACCTGGTCCGGCTCGGGTGCGACGCGTTCCAGGGCCGCGTCCGGGTCCCCGTGATGGAGCAGGACCATGGCGTCGAAGACCGCGCCGTAGCCGTGGCGGTGCTCCGACGCGGTGCCCGCCCGGTCGACGACGTCGAGCCAGGCGGCCCGGGCTTCGTGGTCGCCGCGCAGGCCGTGGATCATCGCGACCGACGCGGCGGCCGGGCCGAGCGAGAACGACCGCTGCCGACCGCTCCGCGTCCACGCGTCGAGGAATCTCCCGCTGCCCGCGCGCACTTCGTCGCCGTGGCCCGCGAACGCGTCCGCGACCAGGAGCCACGACGTGGCGTGATGGCCGACCTCGGCGAACAGCGGTTGGTCGGCGAGCTCCCGGCCCCACCGGCGGGCCTGCGGCAGTCGACCGACGCCCAGTGCGGTGCCGGCGGCCATGGCGAGGGCGTCCATCCGCTCGTGCGTACTGGCGGGGGTGCGCGGCGCCGAGGCCAGGAGGTCGATCCGCCGTCGGGCGGCGGCGGCCGCGCCGAAGGAGTCACCGGCCCAGGTCCGGGCGCCGGAGAGCGCGTCGAGGGCGGCGGACTCGGCCACCGGGTCGCCCGCCCGCCGGGCGAGTGCGACGGCCCGTTCGGCGTACTCGACCGTCTCGTGCGCGGTGTTGTCCGCGGCTCCCTGGACCGCGCCGAACGCGTCCGCGACCACCGCCGCCTCGGCCAGCGCGACGGCCGCCGCGGCAGCCGGATCGCCGTCGCCATCGCCATCGCCATGGCCGTCGCCGTCGTCCTCGTCGCCGCCGGACAGCTCTCGCGCTGCCGTGAGCACAGCGGTCGCCTCCTCAGCCGTGGGGATCAGCTTGAACTCGCTGGAGAAGCGGTACGCGACGGTCGCGGCGGCCGCCAGGTCGCGGCCGGCGCCCGCGATGTCACCGGCCCGGCGGGCGGCCTCCGCGGCGGCCCGGTGCAGTCGGAACATGTCGTCGCCGAGCCTGCGGCAACCGGCCACCCCGGCGGCCTCCCGCAGCGCCGCGGCGCCGGCTGCGTCGTCGGCGAGCGCGGCCGCCTGCTCGAACCGCTGCTGGGCCTCGCCGAGCAGGTTGCGGGTGAAGGTCAGCTCAGCCATGGCAAGGGCGAGCCGGTGGGCGTCCGCGCGCTGCTCGGGACGGTCGGCGACCCAGGCGAGGGCGGCCCGGAGATCCTCCGCCAGCGCGTCGAACCGTGGGCGCCAGTCCGCGCCCCGATCTCCCGTGAGGGCGGTCGCGCCCGTCAGGCACCACCTCGCATGACGGGAGCGGACGTCCGTCGGCTCACCCGCGGCGTCCAGTCGCTGCGCCCCGTACTGGCGGATGGTCTCCAGCGCCTGGTACCGGGTGCCGGTGGCGGACGGTGTCGCCGTGAGCAGGCTCTGCTCGGCGAGTCTGCCGAGCCCGTCGGCGACCGCGGCCGGCTCCAGCGGGGCGAACCCGGCCACCGCGGCGGCCGCGTCGGCGGTGAACGGCATGACGAACACCGAGATCCGGCGCAGCAGCGCCCGGTCCGATGGCTGAAGGAGATCATGGCTCCAGTCGAGCGCGACCCGCACCGACCGGTGTCTGTCGTCCGCGCGGGGCCCGCCGGCGAGGATCCGCAGCTGGTCGGAGAGGCCGGCCGTGAGACCGTCCAGTCCGAGCGTGGGCCAGCGTGCCGCCGCCAGTTCGATGGCCAGCGCCATGCCGTCGAGGCGTTCGCAGACGGCCGCGATCCGGCCGCGCAGCGCCGGATCCGGCGGCGGGCCGGCCGCCGCCGCCCGTTCCATGAACAGGGTCACGGCCTCGGACTCGTCGCCGTCGGCCCAGGACAGCGGCGGAACCGGGAAGACCCACTCGAACGGCACCAGCATCCGGGCCCGGCTGGTCGCCAGCACGCGCAGCCGCGGGCCGGCTGCCAGCAGCCGTTCCAGGAACGGCGCCACCCCGTCACGTATCTGCTCGCAGTTGTCCAGCACCAGCAGCGCCTCACGGTCCGCCAGTACGGCGAGCACCGCCTCGTCGATGCCGCGCCCGGGCTGCTCGCCGACGCCCACGGCCGCCGCGACCGCCGCGCCCACCCGCCCGGGATCGGTGACGGGGGCCAGGTCGACGAACCACACGCCGTCGGCGAAGTCGTCGGCCGCCTCCGCCGCCACCGCCAGGGCGAGCCGGGTCTTGCCCACCCCGCCCGGACCGACGGCGGTCACCTGACGGCGCGTCTTGAGCGCCTCGGCCAGCTCCGCGCGCTCCCGTACCCGGCCGACGAACGCGGTCAGGGGCGCCGGGAGGACGGACGCCGGGCGCGGCCGATCGGCGCGGGCGGATTCGGCCGCGCGCCGGGAGAGCGCCCGCCGGTCCGGCGCCTCCAACTTGCGCAGCAGTGCGGAGACATGCGACTCGACGGTGCGCACGGAGATGAACAGCCGCGCGGAGATCTCCGCGTTGCTGAGGTGCTCCCCGAGCAGCGCGAGCACTTCGGCTTCCCGGCTCGAGACGGCCGGGACCCCTGGGACCACTGGACTGGACACCGAGTCATTATCCGTGGTGCTTTCCGTGGCCGGCACGGAGTCGGACCGTACCCCGGCCGGGAGAGCCTGTGACCACGGAGATCGAGCCCGGCACGAGACAGCCACCGGGTCGATAGGGACCCACGAGCACAGGAGTGACCATGACCGGTTCGTCCCCTCGGCGGCGGCCCCGCGCGCAGCGTCGCCGGGACACCGAGCACCGGCTCACCCATGACGTCGACGTCTGGGTGGCCAGCGCCTCGGCGGACGGGATGCCGTATCTGGTGCCGTTGTCGTTCGACTGGGACGGCGAGACGTTGCTGGTGGCCACCCCGGCCGACAGCCCGACCGGCCGGAACCTGACCGCCACCCGGACCGCTCGGCTGGGCCTGGGCCCCACCCGCGACGTGTCGATGATCGAGGGCGAGGTCGAGGTCCTCGACATCGACGCGCTGCCCGAGCGGCTGGGTGACCGGTTCGCCGCCCGCACCGGCTTCGACCCGCGCCCGCTGCCGACTCCGTACCGCTGGTTCCGTATCACCCCGCGCCGCGTCCAGAGCTGGCGCGAGGCGGACGAGCTGCCGGGCCGCGAGCTGATGCGCGACGGCCGCTGGCTCGCCTGACCGCATGTCACCAGGCCCGATCCACTTCACACCTGAACAGACCCGACCACACCTGACCACACCTGACCACACTTCACAGGAGAGGGAATCCGCCATGACGAACACGCGCAAGTCCGCCCGGAGCACCACCGCGCCCGACCAGAAGTTCGACGGGTTCACGGCCGAGGAACGCGACGCGATGAAGGAGCACGCCCAGGAGCTGAAGACGGCCGCGCGCCGCAGCCCGCGCACGGCCAAGGCCGACGCGGAGGCCGACGTGCTCGCGAAGATCGCCGGGATGGCGGACGCGGACCGCGTCCTCGCCGAGCGGCTCCACGAGATCGTCAGGTCGGCCGCCCCGGACCTCTCGCCCAAGCTCTGGTACGGGATGCCCGCCTACGCCAGGGACGGCAAGGTCGTCTGCTTCTTCCAGAGCGCGCAGAAGTTCAAGACCCGGTACGCCACGCTCGGCTTCAGCGACCAGGCGCAGCTCGACGAAGGTGACCTGTGGCCCACCACCTACGCCCTGACGGAACTGACTACCGCCACCCAGGCACGGATCCGCGAGCTCATCGGGAAGGCGGCTCAGCGGTAGGTGTTGTTGCTGACGTGGTCGCCTTCGAGCCAGGCCTTGAGTTCGGCGTGGGCGGTGCGTCGCCGCTCCGCGTCGGACTCCTCGATGCCGGGGGCGTCCAGGGTGAACTCGAGCAGCAGGCCGTTCGGGTCGCTGGTGTAGAGCGAACGGCAGTACCCGTGCTCCAGGACGTAGGTCTCGTCGGGCTTCCAGCCGGCGTCCTCGAGTCGCCGGGCGAGGTCCTTCTGGACCTCCTCGGTGACCTTGAGGGCGATGTGCTGGAACGGCGAGTGCGGCATCCGCGGGCCGAACTCCTCCTGGTCGGCGGGGTCGGCGAACTGGAAGAAGGCGAGCGCGCTGCCGTCTCCGAGGCCGTAGAAGGTGTGGCAGTAGGTCCGCACGGCCCCGAAGAGCTCGTCGGACTCCTTCCAGGTCGCGAGCAGCGGCAGACCGATGACGTCCTCGTAGAACGCCCGTGTCGCCTCCTGGTCGCGCGTGACGTAGGCGTTGTGGTGAAGCCGCGTCGGCAGTGACTGCGTCATCCTTGACTCTCTCCTTCGCGATCTCCCGCTTCCGGGGCGGCGGACGACCGAACCGACGACCGAACCGGAGAAATCTTCGGACACCTGTCCGCCAGGCGGGCACGGATCGACGATGGCGTGCGGCTCTTCCTGCTGTCAATAGCCCGGCAGGGCAGGTAAGGCACGTGTCGCCTGCTCGGCGAGAATCGCCGTCAACCGGTCCGGGGCCGAGAAGAAGGGGGAATGATCGCAGTCGATCTCGACGCTCTCGGTCGCGTGCGCCGCGCATGCGCGCTGGGCCTCGACCCGTACCGTGCGGTCCTTCGCACAGACCACGTAGGCGGTGGGCACGGTCGTCCACGCGGGGTCGGCGATCGGCGTCCGCGGCACCCGGCTCCGCATCGGCCGCCAGCGCCGCACCGCCGCCTCGGCCAGGTCGGACGGCGAGTGCGAGTAGAGCACCTCGCGGGCCTCCGCACGCAGGACGACGGCGCCGTCGTCGTCCGTGTCCCAGGCCGCCCGGAACTCGGGATGGCCCCATCGGGGCGTGCGCGCCGCGGGCGACTCCCCGGGCAGCGGCATCCGCGCCGCGACGAAGACCAGACGGTCCGCCCCGTGCCCGCCGGCGGTCACCGGCAGGCCGCCGTAGCTGTGCGCGACCAGCACGACGGGCCGTGCCCCCGCGGCTTCGCGGACCGCCGCTCGCACCGCGGCGGTGTCCTCTTCGAAGGAGGTGAGCGGCAGGTCGATCGCCCGGCCCGGGACCCCGATCCGGTCCAGCCGTTCCAGGACCGGACTCCAGCACCAACCGTCGTGGTTGGCCCCGTGCACCAGGAGAATCAGGGGTTTCACGACAGCCGGGTCTCAGCCGGCCCGGGGCGCGAGCGTGGCGATGGGACGCCCTTCCCAGGCCGCCCAGTCCGAGCTGATGTCGCCGGCGGTGCGCAGCAGCGGGGGGAGGTGGTGCTCCATGAGGTGCTCGACCGAGGTCTCGGCGGCGTGGGCGTTCACGTTCACCGCCGCGACCGTCCGGCCCTGGCCGTTGCGGATGGGCACGGCGACGGACCGGATGCCGAGGGCGAGTTCCTCGTCGGTCACCGCCCACCCCTTGGCCCGTACGTCACGCAGCATCTCGTCGAGTTCCTCGCGCTGCGGCCGGTGCCGGGGCTCGACGCCCGACCTGCCGGGCAGGGCGAGGACCCGGTCGAGCTCGGCTTCGTCGAGGGCCGCGAGCAGCACTTTGCCGAGGGAGGTCTGCGCGGCGGGGAAGCGGGTGCCGATGGTCACCGACAGCGTCACCAGCTTGGGCATGGCGACCCGGCAGACGTAGACGATGTCGGAGCCGTCGAGCTGCGCGAGCGAGGACGACTCCCGGGTCCGGGCCACCAGGGCGCGCAGGTGCGGTTCGGCCAGCTCCCAGATGCTCTGCGAGCCGATGTAGGTCATCCCGAGTTCGAGCACCCGGGGCGTCAGCGAGAAACCGCCCTCGCCGCTGCGCACGTACCCCAGTTCCTGGAGCGTGAGGAGGATCCGGCGCGCCGTGGGCCTCGCCAGCTGCGCCTCGGCGGCGACCTCGCTCAGCGTCATGCACGGCCTGCCCGGCTGAAAGCCCCGAAGCACGTCGAGCCCTCTCGCGAGGGCCTCGATGAAGTCAGGACCGGTGTCCCGGCGCATCTTTCGTCCCTCCGTGGATGCGAGATACATACGAGATATCCGCGAGCTGGGCGGACGGGCCGAAGCGCCGCCCACCGGATGGTTGTCCGCCACTGTATCGCCGCTTCTCGCGCCCACACCTCTCATGATTGACAGTGGACGGACCGAGGAACCACACTGGCGGACATTGGTCCGCCTGCCGGACACGGTGAAAGGTGTCGTTCGATGACCGTCACAGCCGGCGCCCTCGACGGGCTGCTGATCGCCGACTTCTCCCGCATCCTGGCCGGGCCGTACGCCACCATGCTGCTCGGGGACCTGGGGGCCGAGGTGATCAAGGTGGAATCGCCGTCCGGCGACGACACCCGCACCTGGATGCCGCCGGTCCGGGACGGGGTGTCGACCTACTACCTCGGCGTCAACCGCAACAAGCGCTCCCTCGCCCTGGACCTCAAGAACACCGAGGATCTGCGGCTGGCCCAGGAACTGGTCTCGCGCGCGGACATCATGATCGAGAACTTCAAGCCGGGCGGTCTGGCCCGGTTCGGTCTGGACTACGAGACGGTCCGCACGGACAACCCCGGGCTGATCTACACCTCGATCAGCGGGTTCGGCACGGCCGGCGGGGCCGCGCTGCCCGGCTACGACCTGCTGGTCCAGGCGGCGTCCGGACTCATGAGCCTGACCGGGGACGCGGACGGTCCGCCGTACCGGGCGGGGATCTCGGTGTTCGACGTGATGACCGGCATGCACGCCGCCATCGGGATCCTGGCCGCGCTCAACCACCGCAACGCGACCGGGGCCGGACAGCACGTCGAGGTCAACCTCCTCTCCTCCGCGCTGTCGGGCCTGGTGAACCACACCTCGGCCCAGGTGGCCGGCGGTGTCGTCCCGCACCGGATGGGCAACGCGCATCCCAGCCTGTTTCCCTACGAACCGCTGCCCACGGCCGACAAGGACCTCATCGTCATCGCGGGCAACGACGGCCAGTTCCGCAGGCTCTGCGTCGAACTGGGCCTGGACGAGCTGGTCGAGGACCCTCGGTTCGCCGGCAACGAGGCCCGGACCCGCAACCGCGAGCAACTGCGTCCGCTCCTGGTCGCCAAGCTCGAACAGCGCCCGGCGGACGAGTGGTTCAGAAGACTGTCCGCGGCGGGTGTGCCCTGCGGACCGATCAACCACGTGGACGCAGGCGTCGCGCTCGCGGCGGACCTGGGGCTCGACCCGGTGGTCGCCCTGGGCAGCGGGCCGGACTCCGTGCCGATGATCCGCAACCCGATCACCTTCAGCGGCACCCCGCCCCGGCACGACCTTCCGCCGCCCGCCCTCGACCAGCACGGCGATGAGCTACGGGCCTGGCTCGCGACGGACAAGGAAGCGGATCGATGACCGCCGGACAGCCCCAACCTCAGCCCCAGCCCCAGCCCCAGCCCCAATCACAATCCCAGCCCCAGCCCCAGCCCCGGTATCCGACCGGTCTCGGGACCTCGGACGCCGCCACCATCAGCCTCCTCGGGCAGAACCTGGCGGAAGACCTGATGGGCCAGGTCGGCTTCGGCGAACTCGCGTTCTGGCTGGCCGCCCGACGCCGCCCCACCGCGGGCGAGGTGCGGCTCTTCGAGACGGTGCTGGTCGCGCTGGCCGACCACGGCTTCACGCCCACCGCGATCGCCGCACGCATGACCCTGTACTCCGCGCCGGAGTCCGTGCAAGGGGCCCTCGCCGCCGGGCTGCTCGGCGGCGGCTCCCGCTTTCTGGGCGTCACCGAGGACACCGGCCGCTTCCTCGCCGAGGTGCTCGCGGAGGCGAGCGCGGCGAGCGCGGCGGGCTCAGCGGGCGCGGCGGGCGTGCCCCTTCCCACCACCGACGCGGACTGGGATGCGCTGGCACGAGAAGCGCTGACGGAACGCAAGGCGGCGAGACAGCTCGTGCCCGGCCTCGGCCACCCGGTGCACAAGGAGGGCGACCCACGGACACCGGTGATCGTCCGTATCGCGCATGAGGAAGGGGTCTACGGCCCTCACCTCGCCCTGTTCGAGGCCGTCGGGCGGACGGCGCCGGACGTCCTCGGCCGCGCGCTGCCCCTCAACGGCGCCGGAGTGTGCGGAGCGGCGCTCGCCGATCTCGGGCTCCCCGTCGAGCTGCTGCGCGGCTTCGCGCTGCTCGCCCGGGCGGCCGGACTCCTCGGGCATCTCGCCGAGGAACTGCGCCGGCCCATCGCCCCGGACATCTACCGCTCGGTCGACCGCAACGCCCACTACGTCCCTGACGAAGCGCCGTAGGACCGACCGGAGGGCATCGGGGGCATCGGGGGTACGTGGGGCGAGCAGGCAATGCCATGGTAATTTTCGAACGCCAGTCGTATTCGTATACGCGGTAGTTCGCGTGCACGGGTCAGGGAATCCGGTGGGAGTCCGGAACTGACGCGCAGCGGTGAGGGTGACGGGCGGGGCGGCAACCACTGGACGACGGCCATGGCCGGGTCTGGGAAGGTGCCCCGCCGGGGTGATCCCGAGTCCGAAGACCTGCTGGCAGCCGACCGTCCGAACGGGCCCCGCGCATGGGCCTCGACGCCTAGGAAGCCGCTTCGTGCATCTGTCACGTCCCGCCCGCTGTTCCGTCCTGCTCCTGTCCGGGGCATTGCTGCTGTCCGCCTGTGGTCCGGGCTCGTCGTCCGAGGGGGCTTCGGGCGCCGGCGCGTCGGCGAAGGCCGTCACGCTGGACAACTGCGGGCAGAAGGTGACCGTCGGGGCCCCTCCAGAGCGGGCCGTCTCACTGAACCAGGGCACCACCGAGATCATGTTCTCGCTGGGCCTGGCCGACCGCATGGTGGGCACCGCCACCTGGACCGACCCGGTCATGAAGGGGCTCGAGAAGGCCGACGCTAAGGTGCCGCGGCTCGCCGACAACCAGCCGTCGTTCGAGAAGGTGCTGGACGCCGAGCCGGACTTCGTCGCCTCCTCCTTCGCCTCCACGCTGAGCAAGGGCGGAGTGGCCCCCCGCGACAAGTTCGAGGAGCTGGGGGTGCCGACGTACCTCTCGCCCGCCGACTGCGAGGGCAAGGACAACAGCGGCGGCGGCGACGGCTCGCGGACCGAGCCGCTGGCCATGGACACCGTGTACCGCGAAGTGCGCGAACTGGCGCGGATCTTCGGGGTGGCGGAGCGCGGCGAGAAGCTGGTCACCCAGCTCGAGGGCCGGGTGGCCGAGGCCACGTCCGGGATCGACGCCGCGGACGCCACCGTCCTGTACTGGTTCGCGAACCAGGAGTCCCCCTATCTGGCGGGCTGTTGCGGTGCGCCGGGCATCGTCACGAACGCGCTCGGCGCGAAGAACGTCTTCGACGACAGCACGCAGGAATGGCCGCAGGTGAACTGGGAGACGGTCGCCGACCGCAACCCCGACGTGCTCGTCATCGGCGACCTCACCCGTAAGTCGCAGACGGCCGAGACCGCCGCGCGGAAGATCGCGTTCCTGGAGTCCAACCCGGCGACCAAGAACATGGACGCGGTGCGGAAGAAGCGTTACGTGCTGCTCAGCGGGCAGGCCATGAACCCCACGATCCGCACCGTCGAGGGCGTGGAGAAGGTCGCCGCGGCGCTGCGCGCGTACGGGCTCGCCGGATGACCACCGCCCTGCGGTCGCCCGGGGTCCGACGGCTGCGGGCAGCCGCCGGGGCGCTGCGGGGCCTGGCCGGCCCGGTCGCCGGACTCGCGGTGCTGGCCGTTTCCGTCGCCGTGGCCATCACCATCGGGCCGGCGGACATCGGCGTCGGCGACGTCTGGTCCACGGTCGCCTCCCACCTGGGCTGGGGCGTCTCGGACCTGTCCCCCATCCGGGACGGCATCGTCTGGAACCTGCGGCTGCCGCGCACCCTGCTCGCCGCGGTGTGCGGCGCCGGGCTCGCCGTGTGCGGGGCGGTGCTGCAGTCGCTGCTGCGCAACCCGCTGGCCGACCCCTTCGTCCTGGGGGTGTCCTCCGGCGCGTCGACCGGGGCCGTCGTCGTGGTCGTCCTCGGGGTCGGCGGGAGCGTCGTGTCCGTGTCGGGGGGCGCGTTCGCGGGCGCGCTCGGCTCGTTCGCGCTGGTGCTGCTGCTCAGTCACACGCTCGGCGGGACGACGGACCGGGTGGTGCTGTCCGGTGTGGCCGCGATGCAGTTGTTCTCGGCCGTGACCTCGTTCGTCGTGCTGACGGCGGCCGACGCGGAGACCACCCGGGGCGTGCTGTTCTGGCTGCTCGGGTCGCTCAGCGGGGCCGGCTGGACCGAGGTGTGGCTCTGCCTGGCCGTGCTGGTGCTCGCCCTGACGGTGTGCCTCGGGTACGCGCGCACCCTGGACGCCTTCGCCTTCGGCCAGGACGCGGCGGCCACGCTCGGGGTCGCGGTGGTCCGGACCCGGCTGGTGCTGCTGTGCGTGACCGCCCTGTTGACGGCCGTGCTGGTGAGCGCGGCGGGCGCGATCGGCTTCGTCGGCCTGGTCCTGCCGCACGCGGCCCGCGCCCTGGTCGGACCCGGACATGCCCGGCTGCTGCCGGTGAGTGCGCTCGCCGGGGCGGTGTTCCTCGTGTGGGCCGACACCCTGGCCCGTACCGTCCTCGACCCGCAGGAGGTGCCGGTGGGCGTGGTGACGTCGCTCGTCGGCGTCCCGGCGTTCGTCCTGGTCCTGTACCGCACGAGGGGGACCCGATGAGGTGGACGCGATGAGGTGGACTCGGTGAGCGAGACGCACGACGGGGTGGACGCGTCGCCCACCCTCGCCGCCGACCGGGTGAGCCGCTCCGCCGACGGACGGCTGATCCTCGACGGCGTCAGCCTCGCCCCCCGGCCCGGCTCCGTGACCGGGCTGCTCGGCCCCAACGGATCGGGGAAGTCGACCCTGTTGCGGCTGCTGTCCGGGGTCCTGGCCCCCGCCTCGGGCGTCGTGACGCTCGACGGTCGCCCGCTGGGCGACTGGGGTCGCCGAGCCGTCGCCCGGCGCGTGGCCGTCGTCGAGCAACAGGCGGACACCCTGGTCGAGTTGACCGTCGCCGACGTGGTCCGCCTGGGCCGTGTCCCGCACCGCCGCGCCTGGACGCCGACGACCGCGGCGGACGAGAGTGCCGTCCGCACCGCTCTCGAACGCACCGGACTCACCGACCGCCTGGACCAGCCCTGGCACACGCTCTCCGGCGGGGAACGCCAACGCGTCCAGATCGCCCGCGCCCTCGCCCAGGAGCCACGCGAACTGCTGCTGGACGAACCGACCAACCACCTGGACATCCAGCACCAGCTCGACCTGCTGAACCTGGTCGCCGAACTGCCCGTCACCAGCGTGGTCGCCCTGCACGACCTGAACCTGGCGGCCATGTACTGCGACCAGGTCGTCGTGCTCCGGCAGGGCCGCGTGGTGGCCGCCGGCGCCCCTGCCGCCACCCTCACCGAGTCCCTGATCGCCGAGGTGTACGGGGTACGCGCCACGGTCACCCACCCCGGCCCCGGCGACCGGCCGTACATCCGCTTCCTGGGGACGGTCGCCGGGAAGTGAGCGCCGGTCGGCCGGGCTCTCGACTCAGCTGTCGAGCCCGAGTTCCGGTCGTCCGCCGAGGGGGCGGAACCAGCGCTCGACGTCGGCGTCGGTGACCTCGGCGAGGGTGGCCGGCGACCAGCGCGGGTTGCGGTCCTTGTCGATGACCTGGGCGCGGATGCCCTCGACCAGGTCGGCGGTGGACAGGGCCGCGCAGGACACGCGGTACTCCTGCTCCAGCACCCGCTCCAGCGAGCCGAGCCGACCGGCCCGCCGCAGTGCGGTCAACGTGACCTTCAGTGCGGTGGGCGACTTGGCGAGCAGGGTCTGCGCGGCCTCCTTCGCGACCGGGTCGCCGTGCGCGAGCAGCCGCCGGACGATCTCCTCGACCGTGTCGGCGGCATAGCAGTCGTCGATCCACTCCCGCTGACCGGCCAACTCCCCCTCCGGAGCAGGCTGCACATGACGCGCGAGGGCCTCCCCGACGGGCAGACGGGCGAGGTCGCCGACCACGTCGGGCAGGGACGGGGACGGTACGTAGTGGTCGGCCAGCCCGCACAGCACCGCGTCCCCGGCGCCGATCTGCGCCCCCGTCAGCGCGAGGTGGGTGCCCAGTTCGCCGGGGGCGAGCCCGAGGAGGTGGGTGCCGCCGACGTCCGGGACGAATCCGATGCCGGTCTCGGGCATGGCGATGCGCGAGCGCTCGGTGGCGATACGGACGCTGCCGTGGGCGGACACGCCGACTCCGCCGCCCATGACGATGCCGTCCATGACGGCGACGTACGGCTTGGGGTAGCGGGCGATGCGCGCGTTGAGGCGGTACTCGTCGCGCCAGAACGCGGCCGCGGCGGTGCCGTCCGCGTCACGGGCGTCGTCGTGGACGGCGCGGATGTCGCCGCCCGCGCACAGGCCGCGCTCCCCGGCGCCGGTGATGACGACGGTCTCGACGGCCGGGTCGTGCTCCCAGGCGGTGAGCGCTTCGTCGATGCGGCGCACCATGACATGGTTCAGGGCGTTGAGGGCCCTGGGGCGGTTGAGGGTGATGTGGGCCGCCCGTCCGGCGGTGTGCAGCAGGACGGGCTCCTCTCCGGCGGTCGCCTCGGAGGTGCTGCTCGCGCTCGTCGCGCTGGTCGGGCCGTTCATCCGTACGCCTCCGTCAGGGGCCGCGCGCCACGATGACACGCGTGATCTCGTCGGTTTCTGCCAGGAATCCTAGGGACAGGCCGGAAGAGTGACCCGGGCCACACTTTTCGGGAGAACAAACTCACAGCCATGCGCTCTGCTGCGCCTTTGGCGATCTGGCCTAGCATCCGAGCATGACAGTGCTGCCTGACGACGGGCTCTCGCTCGCCGCCGAGTTCCCCGACACGACACGTGAACAATGGCAACGTCTCGTGGAAGGTGTCCTGCGCAAGTCGGGCAAGGAGGTCTCCGGAGCGGCGGCGGAAGACGCCCTGTCCACCCTGCTGGAGGACGGGCTCGGCACCCGACCCCTCTACACCGCGCGCGAGACCGCCCCGGATCCCGGCCTGCCCGGCTTCGCCCCGTTCGTGCGCGGGGGCCGGGCGGAGGGGAACACCGTCGGCGGCTGGGACGTACGCCAGCGGCACGCCTCGGCGGACGGCGGCGCGGTCCTGGCCGACCTGGAGAACGGCGTCACCTCCCTCTGGCTGGTCGTGGGCGGCGACGGCATCCCGGTCTCCTCGCTCGGCCGGGTCCTGGACGGCGTCTATCTCGATCTGGCGCCGGTCGTCCTCGACGCCGGCCGTGACGTCGAGTCCGCCGCCGGCGAGTTGCTGCGGCTCTACGCGGAGCGGGGCCTCGGCGCGCAGGCCGTACGCGGGAACCTGGGCGCGGATCCGCTCGGCCACGAGGCCCGTACCGGCGAGGCGCTGGAGTTCGCACCGACGGCCGCTCTCGCGCGGCGGTGCGCCGAGGGGTACCCGGGGCTGCGGGCGCTGACCGTGGACGCGCTGCCGTACCACGAGGCCGGCGGTTCGGCCGCCCAGGAGCTGGGCTGCTCGCTGGCGACCGGGGTCGCCTTTCTGCGGGAGCTGACCGAGGCCGGGCTGAGCGTCGATCAGGCGTGTGCGCAGCTCGAGTTCCGGTACGCGGCGACCGCCGACCAGTTCCTGACCATCGCCAAGCTGCGGGCGGCGCGCCGGCTGTGGGCCAGGGTGGCCGAGGTCTGCGGGGCCCCGGGGGCGGGCGCACAGCGCCAGCACGCGGTGACCTCGCCGGTGATGATGACGCGGCGCGACCCGTGGGTGAACATGCTGCGGACGACGATCGCCACGCTGGCCGCCGGGGCCGGCGGCTCGGACGCCGTCACCGTGCTGCCCTTCGACGACGCCCTCGGTCTTCCGGACGCGTTCGCGCGGCGCATCGCCCGCAACACCTCGACGATTCTCATCGAGGAGTCCCATCTGTCCCGGGTGATCGACCCGGCGGGCGGCTCCTGGTATGTGGAGCGGCTCACCGACGAACTCGCCCACGCGGGCTGGGAGTTCTTCCAGGGCATCGAGCAGGCCGGCGGCCAGGCGGCCGCGCTGCGTTCGGGGTTGATCCGTGAGCGGCTGGCACAGACGTGGTCGGTGCGCAGCGCGAAGCTCGCCAAGCGCCGCGAACCCGTCACCGGCGTCAGCGAGTTCCCGCACCTGGCGGAGAAGCCGGTCGTCCGTGCGCCCGCGCCCGAGCCGCCGTCCGGCGGTCTGCCGCGCGTGCGGCGCGACGAGGCGTTCGAGGCGCTGCGCGCCCGTTCCGACGCCCACCTTGCCGCGACCGGCGCCCGTCCCCGTGTCCATCTGGCCGCCCTCGGCCCGGCCGCCGCGCACACCGCCCGGCTCACCTTCGCCGCCAACCTGTTCCAGGCGGGCGGCATCGAGCCCGTCACGGAGGGCGGGTTCGAGGAGAGCGGGGCGCGTGAGGTCTGTCTGTGCTCCAGCGACGCGCTGTACGGGGAGCAGGCCGAGTCGATCGCCGCGGAACTCAGGTCGGCGGGCGCCGAGCACGTGTTCCTGGCGGGCCGCCCTGGGCAGTACTCCGGGGTGGACAGCTACGTCTTCGCGGGATGTGACGCGGTCGCCGTCCTCTCCGCCGCCCTCGACCGTATGGGAGTGTCCTGATGGGAGACCGTCCGATGGGGGCGATCCCCGATTTCTCCGGCATCGAGCTGGGGACCCCGACCGCCGACGGCGGCCCCGACGAGTGGCGTTCGGCCGTCAAGCGGGCCGCCGACGGGGACGACCTGCTCTGGGAGACCCCGGAGGGCATCGCGGTCAAGCCGCTCTACACCGGGCAGGATCTGGAGGGCCTGGACTTCCTGGGCACCCACCCGGGCATGGCCCCGTATCTGCGCGGCCCGTACCCGACGATGTACGTCAACCAGCCGTGGACGATCCGCCAGTACGCGGGCTTCTCCACCGCCGAGGAGTCCAACGCCTTCTACCGGCGCAACCTGGCCGCCGGCCAGAAGGGCCTGTCCGTCGCCTTCGACCTGCCCACGCACCGCGGCTACGACAGCGACCACCCGCGGGTGACCGGTGACGTCGGCATGGCGGGCGTGGCGATCGACTCGATTCTCGACATGCGGCAGCTCTTCGACGGCATCCCGCTGGACAAGATGACCGTGTCGATGACGATGAACGGCGCGGTGCTGCCCGTCCTCGCGCTGTACATCGTGGCGGCGGAGGAGCAGGGCGTGCCCGCGGAGAAGCTCGCGGGGACCATCCAGAACGACATCCTCAAAGAGTTCATGGTCCGCAACACGTACATCTATCCGCCGAAGCCGTCGATGCGGATCATCTCCGACATCTTCGCCTTCACCTCGCAGCGGATGCCGCGCTACAACTCGATCTCCATCTCCGGGTACCACATCCAGGAGGCGGGCGCGACGGCCGACCTGGAGCTGGCGTACACCCTCGCGGACGGCGTGGAGTACATCCGGGCCGGGCGGGAGGCGGGCCTGGACGTGGACGCGTTCGCGCCCCGGCTGTCGTTCTTCTGGGCGATCGGCATGAACTTCTTCATGGAGGTCGCCAAGCTGCGCGCGGCCCGGCTGCTGTGGGCCAGGCTGGTGAAGCAGTTCGACCCGAAGAACTCCAAGTCCCTTTCCCTGCGCACCCATTCGCAGACCTCGGGCTGGTCGCTGACCGCGCAGGACGTGTTCAACAACGTCACGCGTACGTGCGTGGAGGCGATGGCGGCGACCCAGGGCCACACCCAGTCGCTGCACACCAACGCCCTCGACGAGGCGCTCGCCCTGCCCACCGACTTCTCGGCGCGCATCGCCCGCAACACCCAGCTGCTGCTGCAGCAGGAGTCCGGCACCACCCGGGTGATCGACCCGTGGGGCGGCAGCGCGTACGTCGAGAAGCTCACGTACGACCTCGCCCGCCGGGCCTGGCAGCACATCGAGGAGGTCGAGGCGGCGGGCGGTATGGCCAAGGCCATCGACGCGGGCATCCCCAAGCTGCGCATCGAGGAGGCCGCGGCCCGTACCCAGGCCCGCATCGACTCCGGCCGTCAGCCGGTCATCGGCGTCAACAAGTACCGCGTCGAGACCGACGAGGCGATCGACGTCCTCAAGGTCGACAACTCCTCCGTGCGCACCCAGCAGATCGAGAAGCTGCGGCGGCTGCGGGCGGAGCGCGACGAGCGGGCCTGCCAGGACTCGCTGGACGCGCTCACCCGGGCCGCCGGCGGCGAGGGCAACCTGCTGGAGCTGGCCGTGAACGCGGCCCGCGCCAAGGCGACCGTCGGGGAGATCTCCGACGCCCTGGAGAAGGTGTACGGGCGGCACGCGACCCAGATCCGTACGATCTCCGGCGTGTACCGCAACGAAGCAGGCGAGTCCCCGTCCGTCGAACGCACCCGCACGCTGGTGGACTCCTTCGAGGAGGCCGAGGGGCGCCGTCCGCGCATCCTGGTCGCCAAGATGGGCCAGGACGGCCATGACCGCGGCCAGAAGGTGATCGCGACCGCGTTCGCCGACCTCGGCTTCGACGTGGACGTCGGCCCGTTGTTCCAGACGCCGGGCGAGGTGGCCCGGCAGGCCGTCGAGGCGGACGTGCACATCGTCGGGGTCTCCTCGCTGGCCGCCGGGCACCTCACCCTGGTGCCGGCGCTGCGCGAGCAGCTCGCCGAGGAGGGCCGGGAGGACATCATGATCGTGGTCGGCGGGGTGATCCCGCCGCAGGACGTGCCCACGCTCCTGGAGATGGGCGCGGCGGCCGTGTTCCCGCCCGGGACGGTGATCCCGGACGCGGCGTACGACCTCGTCGAGCGGCTGTCCGCCGGTCTCGGGCACGAACTCTGAGGCCCGCGCGGACCATGGCACTCGACCTCGACACGTATGTGAAGGGTGTACTCGACGGCAAGCGGGCGGTCATCGCCCGCGCCATCACGCTCGTCGAGTCCACCCGTCCCCAACACCGTTCGCTGGCGCAGGAGTTGCTGACCGAGCTGCTGCCGCACAGCGGGCGGGCGCGGCGGATCGGCGTCAGCGGGGTGCCGGGCGTGGGCAAGTCGACGTTCATCGACGCGTTCGGCACGATGCTGACGGGGCTCGGGCACCGGGTGGCCGTCCTGGCCGTCGATCCGTCGTCGAGTCGTACGGGCGGCTCCATCCTGGGCGACAAGACCCGCATGGAACGCCTCGCCGTGGACCCCGCGGCCTTCGTCCGCCCCTCCCCCACCGCGGGAACGCTGGGCGGGGTGGCGAAGGCGACCCGCGAGTCGATCGTGGTGATGGAGGCGGCGGGCTACGACGTGGTGCTGGTGGAGACGGTCGGCGTCGGCCAGTCAGAGACGGCCGTCGCCAACATGGTGGACTCGTTCCTGCTGCTCACCCTCGCCCGCACCGGCGACCAGTTGCAGGGCATCAAGAAGGGCGTCCTGGAGCTGGCCGACGTCGTCGCCGTCAACAAGGCGGACGGCCCGCACGAACGCGACGCGCGCTCCGCCGCACGTGAACTGGCGGGCGCGTTGCGCCTGATGCACGGCGCGGACGCGTTCTGGGCCCCGCCGGTGCTGAGTTGCAGTGCGCGGGAGGGATCCGGCCTGGACACCGTCTGGGAGCGGATCGAACAGCATCGCACCCTGCTGGACTCCACCGGTCGGCTCGCCGCCAAACGCCGCGACCAGCAGGTCGACTGGACCTGGAACATGGTCCGCGACGACCTCCTGGGCCGTCTGCACGCCGATCCGGCGGTACGGTCCCTGGCGCCCGCCCTGGAACAGCAGGTCAGGGAGGGCGAGTTGACGGCCACCCTGGCCGCCGAACGCATCCTGGCCGCCTTCGGCCGACAGGGGCCCGCCTTCGGCCCACAGACAGGCCAGGAGCGGGACTAGGCGCGGACTAGGCGTCGCATTGTTCGGTGGCGGCGGGTCGGGCCAGGCCCGTCGTCCACTTCTCCTCGATGCGGCCGATCTTCCACACCAGCAGGGCGACCGCCCAGGTGGCGAAGAAGAGACCGACGATGACATAGCCGATGATGTTGAGGTCCAGGCCGGACACCCGGTCCCAGAACGGCCCGTGCAGATCGGCCTGGTCCGCGATCAGGCCGAGGAGTTCGACGGTGCCGACGATGAGCGCGACGGCGACGGACAGGCCGGTGACGGTGAGGTTGCAGTAGACCTTGCGGACGGGCTTGGAGAAGGCCCAGCCGTAGGCGAAGTTCATGAACGAGCCGTCGATCGTGTCGAGCAGCGACATGCCGGCCGCGAACAGGACCGGCAGACAGAGGATCGCGTACCAGGGCAGGTCGGAGGCCGCGCCCGAACCGGCCAGCACCAGCAGCGCAACCTCCGTGGCGGTGTCGAAGCCGAGGCCGAACAGGACGCCCAGGGGATACATCTGCCAGGGCTCGGTGATCGACTTCATCAGTCGGCCGAGGAGGCGGTTCATGAGGCCCCGGTTGTCGAGCTGCTCTTCGAGGGCGGCTTCGTCGAACCGGCCGGAGCGCATCTGCCGGAAGACCTTCCAGATCCCCACCATGATCACCAGGTTGATGATCGCGATCAGGTAGAGGAACGCTCCGGAGACGCTGGTGCCGATCCAGCCGGTGACGCTGTGCAGCGCGGAGTCGTCGTCCTCGACCGGCCCGGCCAGTTCCCTGACTCCGAGGGAGAGCAGGAAGGTCAGGGCGAAGACGACGCTGGAGTGGCCGAGGGAGAACCAGAAGCCGACCGACATGGGCCGCTGCCCCTCGCTCATCAGCTTGCGGGTGGTGTTGTCGATCGCCGCGATGTGATCGGCGTCGAAGGCGTGCCGCATGCCGAGGGTGTAGGCGGTGACACCGATCCCGATGCCGAACGTCCTGGTGCCCAGGTGGTAGTGCTCGGGGGCGACGATCGCCACGAGCGTGAACCAGCCGATGATGTGCAGCGCCAGGATGAACGCGGCCATCCCGCCGAGGCTCGCCCACTCCTTGCGGGTCATCGATGTACGGATGCGGTTCATCGATGTACGGGTGCGGTTCATGCGGTGCGTGGGCCTTACTCGTGGACGCACGACTGTTTTCAGCCGCACCCACAAGGTTTCTGCACATAGTTTGCAGGTACAAGAATGGCGCGGCAAAGGCAGCACCAGGTTTCGCCCAACGCGCAGATGCGCCACGCGCCGCAGACTGTCCCCTTCCGACCATGGCCGGTCGCGATCCGACCGGGTAAGCGGCCCCTTCCTCCCCTTACGTTGGGTCAAGCCGTGGGCAGGCATGTCCGCCGCGGCGGAAAGGGCCCCCACAGATGACCATCCAGAACGACGCCCGGACGCTTCGTACCTGGCTCGACGACGCCGACCGCATCCTGGTCGCGGCCGGTGCGGGTCTGAGCGCGGCCGCCGGGTACGACTACGGCGACGTCGAACGCTTCAAGGAACTGTTCCCCGCGCTGTACCGGCTCGGGCTGCGCTCCCGGTACCTGCTGGGCGTGCCGCTGCCGCCCGACATGATGTGGGGCTACTGGGCCGTCCATATCGACGACATCCGGTTCGGGTCCCGGCCCAACTCCCTGTACCGGCAGCTGCGCGCGCTCGTCGGCGACCGCGATCACTGGGTCATGACGTCGAACGTCGACGCCCTGTTCGCCCGCAACGGCTTCGAGCCGGCACGGGTCTTCACGCCCCAGGGCGACTACGGCCGGCTGCAGTGCACCGTGCCCTGCAGCCAGGAGACCTGGGACGCCCAGCCGCTCTACGACCGGATCCGCGCCGCGTACGACCCGGCCACCGGGCGGGTGACCGACCCGGCCGTCCTGCCCGTCTGCCCCCACTGCGGAGCGGAGGTCTTCCCCAACGTGCGCGTGGGTCCCGAGTTCGTCGACGGCGCGTACATGCCCGCCGGGGACCGGTTGATGCGGTGGCTCGGCGACACGCCCGCCGGCTCCCGCCTGCTCGTCCTGGAAATCGGTGCCGGTTTCCATACTCCTGGCGTGATTCGCCGGCCCGCCGAGAACGTCGTACGCCACACTCCAGGGGCCCGCCTGGTACGGGTCAATCCCGATCGCCCGGAGGTCCCCGCCGATCTCGGAGACCGGGCCCTGTCCGTACCGTTCGGCGCGGACCGGCTCCTGAACGCACTCGATGCACGCGAGACACTCGACGCACGCGACGCACGCGACGCACTGACGGAAAGCGACCTCTGCCATGACTGATCTGTCCGCACCGACCGTGGTGGTCACCGGCGCCACAGGACGCCTCGGCGGGCGCGTCGCCCGCCGACTGGCCGACGTCGTCCACGGCACCCGAGACACCACGGGCACCACGGGTACTACAGGCACTACAGGCACTACAGGCATCCGAGGCTGAGACATGACCAATGCTCGCCCCGGCCCACCGCATCTCGCGGGAACCCCGGTCGCACTGCCCCTGGACGCCTACCGTGCGGCCGTCTCACTGGACCGGCCGTTCCGACCGGTCGCACCGCCCGCCCCGGCCGACCGGCTTCTCGGGCATGTCCGAGAGGCGCTCGGTCTGCTCGGCGTCGACCCGGCCGTGCGGCGGCTCGGACTCGACGCGAACACCGTCCGAAGCCTTCGCGACGCCGACTTCGGAACGGCTCGCCAGGCGCTGAGGGCACTGTTGACCGTCCGCGCCCCCGGCCCGCTGCCCGACGGCGTGACAGCCGAGTTGGACGCTCTGCTCGGCGGCGAACGCCTTGCCCGTCCCGCCGCCGACGCGCGCACGCTCCCCACCGTCGCCCAGAGCTTCCCCGGCACGCGCAGTCCGGCGGCCGACCGGACCGTACTCTGGCAGGGCGACATCACCGCCCTCGCCGCCGACGCGATCGTCAACGCCGCCAACAGCGCTCTGCTGGGCTGCTTCGTCCCCCAGCACCCCTGCATCGACAATGCCATCCACAGCGCCGCGGGCCCGCGGCTGCGCGAGGACTGTCACACCGTCATGAGCAGCCAGAACGCGCCGGAACCGACGGGCACCGCGAAGATCACCCGCGCCTACCATCTCCCGGCCCGGTACGTTCTGCACACCGTCGGCCCCATCGTCGACGGTCCCCTGCGCCCGCCGCACGAGCAGGCGCTGGCGTCGGCCTACCGTGCCTGTCTGGACCTCGCCGCCGAGGTGGACACCGTCCGCACCCTGGCGTTCTGCGCCGTCAGCACCGGCGTGTTCCGCTTCCCCAAAGCCCCGGCCGCTCGCATCGCGCTGCGGACCGTGGCCGACTGGCTGAACACCCACCCGGGACGGCTGGACCGCGTGGTCTTCACCGTGTTCGGCGAGGACGACCGGACCGCCTACGAAACCCTCTTGGCGGGCGCCCCCGACAGCGGCCCCGGCCGGTGATGCCGACACGTGCGGTGCCGGTGAGGGCCAGTCCCGGACAGTCCCGTCAGAACAGGCCGTTGGAGTGCGGCAGTTCGGTCGGGACCGGGGCGATGACGTCCCAGTGCTCGACGATCCTGCCGTCGGCGACCCGGAAGAGGTCCCAGTAGGCGACCGGCACTCCGAACTCGCCTTCTGATTGCAGCAGTACGAGATCACCCTCGGCCACGACCCGGTGAATCGTCTTGTAGACGAGGTTCTTGCCGTGTTCGGCCCACTTGGCGGCGGCAGCGCCGAAGCCGTCGAGGCCGTCGGCGGCCTCGGGGTTGTGCTGACGGTAGGTCTCGGTGGAGATGAAGTCGGTCAGCACCGAGTAGTCGGCGCCCTTGAGGACCCGCTCCGCGAACTCCGTCACCAGCTTGCGGTTGGCCTCGGTCGCGTCGGGATCGCTCGGAGCGCTCGGCCCGTCGGTCTGCGTACGGCCGGAGGCGGTGACCGTGACCAGCGGTGTGAGCGCGTCCCAGTGCTCGGCGAGCCTGCCGTTCGCGTCGACGCGGAACAGGTCGAAGGCGACCAGCGGCGCGGGGCCGAAGCCGTGGTAGACACCGTGCAGCGCCACCAGGTTCCCGTCGGCGATCACCCGGGCGCCCTCGTAGCGGAAACCCTCCGGCAGACCCGTCACCAGCTGGCGCAGCGCCTCGGGCCCGTCCGCGGCCAGGCTGCTGTGCTGACGGTAGTCATCGGACACCCAGCGGTCCACGGCACCGGGGTCCTTCTTGCCGAACAGCTCGCCTGTGGCCTGGACGACGATTTCCTTGTTGCTCACGACCCGACTCCGATCTATTCATTTCCATACATGCTCATACATTCCGGCGGGCATTCGCGGGCATCCTGCGCCATCTTGCCCACCGGCCCGTGCTCCACTCTCGCCGGATGCCGGCGTTTGGGCACGGTAGAGTCAGGCATGGCTATGGTCGAAATGGGACAGCCTCCGGTGATCGAGCGCGGCTACCGCAACCCGGCGCGGCCGGATCTGGGGCTGGAGGTACTCGGCTTCGCCGACCTCAGGGACCGCCTGCCGGGCAGTGAGTTCAACCGGGTGCACCGGCTCGACTTCCATCACCTCACCCTGGTCCACGGGGGCGAGGGCACGGCCATGGTCGACTTCGTCGACATCCCCTGCGGGCCCGGGACGCTCCTGCACATCCGTCCCGGCCAGGTGCAGCGCCTGGCCACGGAGCCCGACGGCCGCCCCGCCGCCCTGGACGCCACGGTCGTGCTGTTCACCCCCGAGTTCCCGCCCCGGCTCCCTTCGACCGCACCGGTGACCGACGACCCGTTCGGCCCGGCCCGCCGACAGCTGGCCCCCGACGACCACGCCCGCCTGCGCCACGCCCTGACCGACCTCGCCACCGAGTACGCCGACGCCCAGGACCCCGAGACGGACAAAGAGCTGCTACGCCTGCTCCTCGCCGCCCTCCTCCTGCGCATCGCCCGCCTCCCCGAGCCCGAGGACACGCCGCGCACCGGTCCTGGCACCGGGACCGGCACCGGCACCGGCACCGAGCCGTACCGCCTCTTCCGCCACGAACTGGAACGGTCGTACGCCGTCCTGCGCCAGGCGCACGACTACGCCGCCCGGCTGGGCTACTCCCTCAAGACGCTCAACCGCGCCTGCCAACGCGCCACCGGTCACACGGCCAAGCAGCTGATCGACGCCCGCGTCACCCTGGAGGCCAAGCGCCTCCTGGCCCACACGGACCTGCCAGTCGCCGCCATCAGCCACCGCCTGGGCTTCACCGAGCCGACCAACTTCAGCAAGTTCTTCACCCGCGCGACGGACCGAACCCCGGGCACCTTCCGCGACACACAGCGCTGAGGCACAGACCTCCCGCGCAGGGCCGGCGCGCTGAGCGCCGAAATCTCCCAGCAACAAGCTATTGACATGACATTTGGACAGGAGTCATCGTACTCGCACTAGAGCGCGCTAGTAGAGCGCGGCAGTGCAGTCCTCGTGTGACAACTCCCCGGGGGTCCCCCGGAGCGAAGGGATACGTGCGTGATGCCGTTCGAAGTGCTGACCATGGGTCGCGTGGGGGTGGACGTGTATCCGCTCCAGACAGGCGTGGGACTGGCGGAGGTCACTTCGTTCGGCAAGTACCTGGGCGGCAGTCCGACGAACGTGGCGGTGGCCGCCGCCCGGTACGGGCGTTCGGCGGCCGTGATCACGAAGACGGGCCGGGATCCGTTCGGCGAGTTCGTGCGGTCGGCTCTGGAGGGGTACGGGGTCGACGCGGGGTTCGTGGGGGTGTCGGATGTCGCGCCGACGCCGGTGACGTTCTGCGAGATCTTCCCGCCGGACGACTTCCCGCTGTACTTCTACCGGCTGCCGAAGGCTCCCGACCTGGACATCGAGCCGGGTGAGCTGGACCTGGAGGCGGTGCGGGACGCAGCGATCTTCTGGGTGACCGGGACCGGATTGTGCGAGGAGCCGAGCCGGTCGGCGACGCTGGCGGCCCTGGCGCATCGGGCCAAGTCCGGTTCCACCGTCTTCGACCTCGACTGGCGGCCGATGTTCTGGTCGGACCCGTCCGAGGCGCGGGCGTACTACGCGCAGGCCCTGCGGCACACGACGGTGGCGGTCGGCAACCTCGACGAGTGCGAGGTGGCGACCGGTGAGCGGGAGCCGTATGCGGCGGCGAAGGCGCTGCTGGCGGCGGGTGTGGAGCTGGCGGTGGTGAAGCAGGGGCCGCGCGGTGTGCTCGCGATGGACCGGGACGGCTCGGCCGTCGAGATCCCGCCGGTCCCGGTGGACGTGGTCAACGGGCTCGGCGCGGGGGACGCCTTCGGCGGCGCGCTGTGCCACGGGCTGCTGGCCGGCTGGGACACCCGGCGCACCCTGTCCTTCGCCAATGCGGCCGGGGCGATCGTGGCGGGGCGGCTGGCCTGCTCCGAGGCGATGCCTACCGAGGCCGAGGTCGAGGCCAAGCTCCGTGAGGCGTCCCTCGTCTCCTCCGAACGAAAGGCGTGACGACGTGCTGTCCGAGAACGTGAGCCGGATCGTAGCCGCCCGGGTGAGCGATCCCGCCGCCGTCGCGGCCGCCGCCGCGCGCCGGGTGAAGGCCGCCTCGCTGCTGGGCGAGCACGGCAAGGCCATGATCGTCGCCGCGGACCATCCAGCGCGGGGCGCCAACGGCGTCGGCGGCGACCCGAACGCGATGGCCGACCGCTTCGAGCTGCTGGACCGGCTGTGCGTCGCGCTGGAGCGGCCGGG